>JBKKBS010000197.1:0-4561 GCA_046713815.1 Tepidiformaceae bacterium | reverse complement strand
GAGGGCAACAGCAAGCTCGAGACGAGCGCGTCGGTGGCGGAGATTGGCGGCTTCGGGCTGGCTGGCTGGCTCGTGCAACTGGTCACGGCCCCCGGGGCCATGCTCGTGGACGCCCTCTCGTTCCTCGCTTCGGCGTTCTTCGTCTGGCGGATCAAGACGCCCGAGCCTGAAGCGCCCCCGGTGCACGGTCGGCGGCACATGCTGCGCGAGGCGGAGGAGGGGCTGCGCTTTCTCCTCGGGAACAGCATCCTCCGCGCGCTGACCGTCGCGGCCGTCATCTACGCGGTCTCGAGCCGCCTGATCACGGTCGTGCTGCTGCTCTACCTCAGCCGCGACCTCGGCTTCGGCGCGGGCATGCTGGGCACGATCTTTGCGGTCGGGGGGCTGACGTCGATCCCGGGGGCGTGGTTCGCGGGCAAGTCCCACTGGTTCGGGGGCCTTGGCCCCGCTCTCATTATCGCCGCGTTTCTGCGCGCGACGGGATCCGTGTCCCTGCCTCTGCCGTGGGACGCGAACCTGATCGGCATTGTCTTCCTCGTCTGCGGGCAGCTTTTCGACTCCGCCTGGACGTTCTACAACATCAACGAACTCAGCCTCCGCCAGTCGATCGCGGACGACCGCCTGCAGGGGCGTGTGCACGCGACCACACGCTTCCTCGAGTTTGGCGCGATGGTCGTGGGGACGATTGCGGCGGGCTTCCTCGGCAGCGCGATCGGCTACCGCGAGACGCTCTTCCTCGCGGCCGGCTGCCAGTTCGTGGCGGCGATCACGCTCCTCTTCTCGCCCATCCTCTCTCTCCGGCAGCCGCCGGGACCGGCGCAGCCGCAGCCGCTGGAAGGCCCCTCTCCGGCGTCGTAATCGAGTGTGTTCGCCTCACAGCCTCACCGCCGACGGCCCACCCCCGCGATCGTAAGATCGAGCACCGTGTAGCGGGCGAGGGGGAGCGGCGGTGCCATCTAAGCGACCGGAGCGAGTGCCCGTGCGGGGCCCGGGATCGGGTCACCGCTAATCAGGCACGACTCTATCCAGGCCGCCATAGCCTCGTCGAGGTTGGCCAGGGCCTCTGCCGGCGTATCGCCCGCCGTCATGCAACCCGGCAGCTCAGGCACCTCGCCAAGATAGCCCTCGTCTGGATCGCCATGGATCACCCGGTGGTACGGGAGGCGCAGCCGCCGCTGAATCTCTTCCTCTCTCTGCTCAGCATTCATTCAGGTTTCTCCTCCTCCGTGTCCTCCAGCTTCGTACGCGCGAGGACGATCCGCACGTACGCTGCCTTCACCAGTGGGCCGTGACGCGGGATCGAAAGGTGATCCCCTGTCGTTGAGCGGTAGACGTGATGACTGCCGCGAACGTTGTTCAAGGCCCAACCGGAGAGGCGAAGAAGCTGGTCTATCTCCTCGAATCGGACATTTCGCGGGCGTTGAGCGAGGCGCTGCCAAAGCTCGCGTCGATCCACGTCAGCAGTGTACGCCGGAACGCGCTTTGAGACGGACCAGTCCCACGACTTGCGCCTCGATTCGGATCACGTTCGCGCCCCAGTCCGCGAGCAGCCGCACGGCCGTCGGCCCGGCGCGGGCGATCGCGAGGTCGAGGATCGCGTAGGGGGAGAGTGGGAGCGGGGCGGGCATGCCCAAGAGTTTACAGAATTCTGCTTGAAGGGCAGCCCAGCCCGCGGCTACCATTCCGCTCGGGGAGAATCACGTCCGTGACGGCATAAGCCGTCAGGGCAGCGGAGGCGTGTCATGACCCAACCCGACGGCGTCGATCCGATAGAAGAACACCACGACGACCTCACACCGACCGAACGCGTCGTGCTTCGGCACATCGCCCGCGGGGAGAGCGACTCACAGATCACGGACCTTGAAGGAGACCTGACGCTCACGGCGGTCCGCAGTTGTCTTCGGCGTTTCCGCGAACGCACCGGTCTCTCGGGCCGCGCGCTTGACGCCTGGGCTGTGAAACACGAGGAGTGCTGCATCAACGCGGCGGGTTGAGATGGATCCGTAATGTTCGCGGCACAATTTTGTGCCAGACAGGGCCGCGGATCGCTGTAACGCTGGGAACGTCTTCCGGCCGGAGACGAACTCTAAAAAGGAGTTGCGCTCATGCAACACAGAGGACTTGCGGTATTCACTTTGGCCGTCGTGGTGTCGATGGCATATCTCTCGTCGCTGACTATTACCCGCATGGTTAGAGACAGCGACGAGCTTGCTTCGGCAGGCACCGACGGCCCCGCCGCGCAAAAGCCGGCGGTCATCGCGACGGCGACGCCAAGCGGTCGTCCCGATACCTCGAAGCCATCCTGGGCACGCCCCTTCCTGGATGAAGAATCGGCGAAGCCACGATACGAGCGGATGATCGGTCCCATCCGGCTAGCACCCGGCGGACGAGCTACATCAGGGCCTATCGAATGCTCCCTGGAAAGCGCGATTGAAGCTCCCATCGCCGTCGGCCAAAGTTCACCGCTTGCCATAGTTCCTGCCTTTCTCCCACCCGGAGCGGCCATTGATCCGGCGATGGAAGTAGCCGCCAGGTGCGGAGAAGTCGTCGTTAACGTTGAACGAACCTACGTTATTCCACCTGAGCCGGACGCCGAACGTCGGGTGCGCTCGGGTGAGGTGAACTGGTTCGACTTCGAGCATGGCGGATACATTTGGATCTGGCGCACTCTCGTGCCAGGGCCTCAATACTTCGGCACCGAGATCCCGTCAGCACAGTGGTCTGAGGTTCAAGTGGCCGGATTCCCTGGTGCGGTGGGAAAGCCGACGCTGGATGGCCTCGGTCACGCCACGGTGGTGACCTGGGATGCCGACACGGGCATCCTTACGGTCATTCGCGGCCTGGATCGGAGAGCGGACGAGCTGCTTCGAGTTGCTGAAGGAGCCGTCCGATGAGACCACTGCCGCCTCTGCTCGTCGTCGCAGCAATCATGCTCGGAGTGGTTACTGGCCTCTCCAGCTCGAAGCCCACACTTGCAACCAGCAGTTATGACCTCTACGTGCAACCCGGCGGAGCGAGCAGCTATATGACCTGCGGCTGGCACGGTACCACCGGCTGCCCAAACGCCGGCGGGTACGGCCTGGATTGGAGTAGTGCGAGCGGCGCCAGCGTGTACTTCCGGTCCTTTGGCGGTGCCGTGCCGGCGACCAACATTGGCACCGGATACCCTGGCGATGCCTCTTCGACATGCACCCGGGCGAAGGTTCAGGTCCGAAGCGTCGCCGACATCTGGCGTGGCGACGTTATCTACACGCATGCCGAAGACACGGCGACTTCGAGTTTCACGATCCTCGGCAACACCGTCACAAGTCCAGCATTTACGTCCAGCTACGTGGGTTACACCTTAGTCTCAGAAGTCGCCGGATGCCCATTCTTCGGGCAGCACCTCCATCAATACAACAGTGCAAGCGCCAGTGGAAACTCCTGGGCGCACAACACGAACGTCTATCCTAATGCCACGAATCCGGGAAACTGGGATCCGTACAACATCGCATACTGGCAGGCGAAGACATCATGGAGTGAATGACCGGCCCGTGTGAGACAAAACCCGGCCTGACCGCTACGACCACTCGATTGAGCGCGCGGGCCGGGAACGGTCGCATCTATGCCCAGATCGTTCCCGCGGCGGTGGCGGTGAGGCTCGCGTCCACTCGCGCTGTTGCATTAGGATTCGCTCAACATCCTCCGGGCTCCCGCCAACCACGGCGGGAGCCCCTTTTTGCGTGCACCGTCGCCATGGTTGGCCTGGATTCCGAGACACTCGACACCTCGCCGGGGTAACCTCACGGCATGAGTCGTCGTTCGCCTCTCATCGCTTTCCTGTCGATATTCGGTGCCTGCTTCGTCGTCATCGGCACGGCCATCGCTCAGTCACCCACTGTTGCGCCGAGCCCGACCGCTACGGCGACGGCGCCACCGTTGATCCCGGCGCCGACAGGATTGCGAACCGAGGGGCGAATGGCACCCGGCCCTGCCACTCCCGTGCGCCTGCTTGTCATCTGGAACGGGATATCCGACGTCAACGCGTCGTATCAACTCGAACGCTCGCTCACCGAGGACACTTCCAGTCGTAACTTCCGGCCGCATGCCACAGTGGCGCCAAGTGCCCGGCTCGCCAATGGGACGTTCGAGTACGACGACGGCCCCGCAGGGCGCATTGGTGGTCGGTTCATCTGTTATCGCGTACGCGCCGTGGTACTGGCCGCGCCCGGCCCGTACTCCACGGAGACGTGCATCGGCCCGATCCCGAGCACAGGCCCGGGTGTGGACGCGTCGCCAACAGCGGCTGTACCGCCGCCCGCCTCGCCGACGCCTCGCCCTCCAGACACGGGAGCGCGCGCGGCCCCGGAGAGCGATGGCGTTGGCTCCAACGTGTTGTGGGTCGCAGGACTGCTGTCCGCCGCCGGAACGCTGACGGCGGCGTCATTCGTGCGCCGCAGGCGCTGAGGCTCGCGTGCGCACGCGCTGTTGCGTAGGATTCGCTCAACATCCTCCGGGCTCCCGCCGACGATGGTGGGAGCCCGCTGTGCGAGTGCATCCGTATGAGTGACATCGCCCCCAG
>JBKKBS010000196.1:0-6545 GCA_046713815.1 Tepidiformaceae bacterium | reverse complement strand
TTCGTGGAGGCAGGCGATGAAGAACATCACCCTGAGCGCCGATGAGGGCCTCATCGAGGCGGCCCGGAATCGTGCCCGTGCGGAACAGACGACGCTCAACGAGCAATTCCGCAAATGGCTCGTCGCCTACGCGGGACGGGAACGTCGCGCCGAAGAAGCCATCCGCTTTCTTGACGACCTGGCGACTCGGGTCAAGACGGGAGGCCGAAAGTTCACCCGCGAGGAGATGAATGAGCGTTGACGCATTCGACACCAATATCCTGGTCTATTACTTCGACGAGACCGACCAGCGGAAGAGCGCCATCGCCAGACGCCTGGTCCGTGACGCGCTCACGTCCGGCGATGTGGTCATCAGCTACCAGGTCGTTCAAGAAACGCTCAACGTGTTGACTACCAAGCTCCGAACGCGGCTAACCGCGGCCGAGGTAGCGGGACTCCTCGACCTGGTGCTCGTCCCCCTGTGGGGCGTGATGCCGAACCAACAACTTTACGAGCGGGCATTACGCGTGCGATCGCGGTACGGCTTGAGCTTTTATGACTCCCTTGTGGTCGCCGGAGCGCTCCAGGCGGCGTGTACGCGGCTGTTGAGCGAGGATCTCCAGCACGGTCAGGTGGTCGACGGCCTCACGATCGAGAACCCGTTCCTGGTCTGACGACGACGCGGACGTCGCCGGCAGAGACTCTGAGAACTGTGACCTTACGTCTCCTCGTTCCTTCGTTTTCCTCTTGTTCATCTCGGACAGCAGGTCACTCCACACGGAGTGACTGGGCCGTGGACGTGCGGCGGGAGATGAGGAGCGTGAGAGCGAGGACGACGGCGAAGGAGGCGACGATGACGCCGGCGGAGGCCGCCAGCAGCGCCCAGTCAGTTTCGAGGATGAACTCTGGCTCCACCCGTTCGCCCTCTTCCGTGACGTTCAGGAAGGTGAGCATGCGGCCACCCAGCAGTCGTCCGAGGACGGCACCGAGACCGATTCCGAGGGCGACGAGCAGCCCGTATTCGAGCGCGAGCATGCGCGCGACCTGGCCGCGAGAGTAGCCGAGCGCGCGCATGACGGCGAATTCGCCCTTGCGGCGCTCGGCGCCGGTGAACAAGACCACGGCGGCAGCGGCGGCCAGCAGGACGAGGGTCGATATGAAACCCAGGGTGAGGATGCCCGTGCCACCAGCGGCGAGGAGCGGGTTGTCGTCGATATCGGCGAGCAGGGCGTCGTGGTCGGTAACTTCTTCGAGCAGGAAGGGGCTCTTGGAAAGCGTCGTCTCCAGCTCCTTACGCGCTTCGATGCTCGTGCCAGCGGGCAGATCGAACCACGCCTCGTTCATCTCCACGCGCTGAGTCACCGCCCAGGTCCGCAGCCACGCGTTCAAGTCTTCGCGACCGATGACGGCGGACGCGCCTTCCGCGCTGCGGAGGGTGGGGAACAGTTTGTACGCGCTCCGCACCACGACGGGCACGGGGACATCGCCCACAAGGAGCGTGGCCAGACCACCTTCGGCGAGCCCCAGCTCCCCAAGCAACTGTTCGCTTGCCGCGATGGGGATGGGCACGCGCGCCGTGGACGGGTAGATGCCCCGCGTGGCGGTGGTGGTCCCCGACCCGAGGGAGATCTTCCCGGCGCGGGCACCGCCGTGCTTTTGCTCGTTCGTGGCGCTGAACTGATCGGGGTTGACGTTCGTGGTTGCGAGCGCTTGCCAGCGAGGGGTCGCGCTCTCGAAATCCTCGACCACGGTCGCGCGGCCATCGCTGGAGATGACCGCGAAATCGTCGAAGATGAGCGAGGCGTTCCCGCTGGTGAATCCGCGCGTGGGCGGCGACGTAAGGATGAGCCCCGTGAGGCGTATCGGCGCGACCAACGGAGTCGCCGAGGTCACTTCGCCGGACAACTCGCGCCAGCCGAGGTAGTCGAGCGCTCCCAGGTCCACCAGGGCGGGAACGCCGTTCGCGTCCTCCAGCCGCACCCAGACGGTGGTCAACTCGCGCGGCTCGGGTGTCCAGATCCAACCGCTGAATCGGGTGGGATTGCCAGGCAAGAGGATGCCGGGAAGTTCGTCCCCCGCGCGCAACGGGGCGAGCACTTGATCGAGCGGCTTCTCCGCGAAGTCTTCGCGGAACCAAACGAGGTCCTGGGCCGCTGCCGGGTCGATGGAGAGGAGTTGGATGCCCCGGCCGCGATCGCCGGAAAGCGACGCGTTGGCCTCTGTCCGCAACACAGCGGTCGCCGCGGACTGGTGGGGCAGATCCCGGAGCATGGCGTCCGTCGCCGGGCCGTTGCTGCCCATGTTGCCTTCCTTTTCGCTGAAGGCGCGCCAGTCGACGCCGGCCTCGAAGGCGGCACGGTCGGCGAGGGAGCGGTCGGTCGTCTTGCTGTAGCTGGCGGCGAAGGTGCCGATCGAAACCGCGATCAGGAGCAGGAGCGCAAGCTGCGCGTACTGGCCGGGCCGACGCACGAGGTGCGAGAGGGCCATCCCAGTCGATACGCCAGGGCCGCGCAGCGCCAGCCACGCGAGGCCGCGCAGCACGATGGGGTAGAAGCGCAGGAAGATCATTGCCCCCGCAAAGACGAGCAGCGCGGGCGAGGCGAGCAATAACGGGTCGCTGGACACGCCGCCCGTCGATGACGGCTCGTAGACCGACCCCCGCTCGTTCAGCTCCCAGAGCAGAAGGAGGGCGATGAAGGTGACGATCACGTCGAGGTAGTAGCGCTGGAAGAACGACCGTGTGGGGCGTGCCTCTGATTGGCGCTGGGCGACGAGCCCACGGCGTGCGGCGATGGCGGCGGGCACCAGCACGGCGAGCATCCCGAGCGCCGCGCCACCAGCAGCCAGCAGGAATGCAGAGGGAAGGAGGGTCACATCCAGCGGCTCTCCGCCCGTGACCTCGTCGAACACGGGCGTGGTTCCAAGCAGCGCTATCGCGCCCATGGCGAGCAGCGGGGCCGCCACGATGACGGCGGCGGCGATGAGCGCGGCCTCGATGAAGTGCCCGCCCAGCACCTGCATCGCACTGGTGCCGCGCGAGCGGAGGACCGCGATCTCGCGCGATTGGCGCTCCATCGCCGCCGATCCAACGAGCACGAGATAAAAGAGCGCGATGGCCGCGATTTCGAGCAGCAGGATGGTGATAGGCGCGCGCTGGTGGTCGGCGTCTTTTTCGAACTGCCCGACGGTGAAGGCCATGGGGCTGAAGGCGAGCGCCTGTTCGCGCTGGAGCGCGAGTTCGACCTCGTCGACACCCGCAAGGGCACGATTCACGGTCCCGCGCGAGAGCCCACCGGGGTCCGCGAAGGCGTACCAGGCACGGTAGCCGGTGGCGCCGTCTGGCAGACCGGCAAGGAACTCCTGGTAGGGCGTGTCGTCCATAAGCACGGGGAGGACGATGCCGGGGTTGCTGTCGGTGAAGAAGGGCTCCAGGTACTGGGGGAAGCCGGCCGCCCAGAAGCTATCGAGCGGGACGATGGGCTCGACGATGGCCGTGACTTCAGCAGTGACAACCGTGGGCACGGGGTCGCAGGAGTCCAGCCCGCCGGCACATGGCGGGACCAACTCAAAGCGGTCTCCCGGCTTGAGGCCCGATAGCTGCGAGCCCCGCTCGCTGATCGCGACCTGGTAGACACCGCCCGGCGCGGTGTCGGCGGGGAGGCGGCCATCGAGCACGCGCACGCGCTGCTGCCAGCCGGGGAGCGCCTGCACGTAGGTGTCCGAAATGGGCCGAGTGCGCTCGCCGGGCCGGTATCCAATGATGCCTCCGACACGGGTATAGCTGCCGTAACTGGTTGCGAGCCAGCCAACGTTCTTCTCGACTTCGCCCTGCACGCGCTCACCAAACGCCTTTGCATCGGCGCCATTCACGGGGATGCCCGCGAATTCGACGCGAATCAGCCCGACACGCGGCTCGCGGATGGCGGCATCCTCGTAGGGGTAAAGGCCCTGGGCGTCTGTGGGGGCGATGAGGTTTTCCGCGATCGCGTCGCGCAGGCCGAGGTCGACCATCGCGCGATGGTAAATGGGCGCGACCGCGAGGAGCGTGGCTGCCGCGAGCATTCCCAGCGCCAGCGCCGCGGACCAGCGCACGTTGGCACGCATGCGCCGCCAGGCGAGACCAGCGATCGTCGCCGGCGCGCGCGGCCGCCAGTCACGGAGCGGTAAAGCTACCATCAGACCGGGCTCCTCAAGGTGCGAAGGGCGTTCGTATCTGATATCTTCCAGCCCCGACCCATGCCCCGATTCCTCCCCCTGTTTCGCCTCGCGCTCGCGCGCATCGCGGCCAACCGCGTCCTGTTGACGACGGTCGCGATCGGTATCGTGCTCTCGTCCGCGCTTATGTCCACGGTCATCCTGTACACGGACGCCGTGCGTGACCTGGGCCTCGAACACATCCTCCGGGGCGAGGAACAGGAAGACCTGGACATACGCATCGCTAGCTCTGGCCACCCTGTGAAGCTCGAGGATTACACTCGCCGCCGTGAGCGCACCCTCGATCTCCTGCGAGGCTACCTTGGCGGACAACTTTCGGGAATTCAACTCGCTGGCCGCTCGGATACTCTTTACCTTTCGCAAGCGGGGCAGACACCGGTCACGGATGACTCCCGCCCGCGTTCGCACTTCCAGTTCGTGAGCAACATGGCGGACCAACTAACGACCCTCAGCGGACGTGAGTTCGACGCCGCCCAAACGGACCCCAACGTGATCGAGGCATGGGTCGCAAAGAGCACCGCCGACCGTCTCGCGATCAAGGAGGGCGATACCTACGACCTCTACCCATTCTGGCGCACCGACAACTCGAAGGTGAGCGCTCGCGTGGTGGGCATCGTCGAGCCCATGAATGAGGGCAGCACCTACTGGCGGGGCCGCCACGACTGGTTCGACGAAGATTCGACGCGCTGGCCAACCTACACGTTCCTCGTTTCCGAAGAGACCTTCGTGCGCGAACTGGGAGGACTCGTCCCGGACATTGACGGCTCGTTCGAGACATATGGCCTCATCGACCGCGGCGCGATCAACAGCAGCAACGCGGAGCAAGTGGAAGGCGGCGTGGCAGCGGTTGAAAGCATCGTCCGCGGCGAGGTGGAACGCACGCTCTACGAGACGACGCTGGGGGACACCCTCGCCGAATACGCGCGGCGCTCGTTCTTCACGCGTGTGCCGCTCTTCGCGCTGATGATCCAGATCGTCGCGATCGTCCTCTACTACCTCGTCATGGTGGCGACGATGGTGGTGGAACGGCAGTCGGGGGAGATTGCGCTCCTCCGCGGCCGGGGGGCTACATCCGGACAAATCCTCGGCATGTTTGGCGTGGAAGCTGCGCTCCTGTGCCTGGTGCTCGGCGCCGCCGGACCGCTGATCGCAACCGTGGGCATCTCCGCGCTGGGCTTCACGCCGCCGTTCGAAGACCTCAGCGGCAACGACTTCCTGAAGGTGCGGCTGACGTGGCAGGCGTGGGCGCTGGGCTGGACGGGGGCCTTGATCGCGTTTGCGGCGATGATGGTGCCGGCATGGCGCGCCACGCGACTGACAATCGTCGAGCACCAGCGCTCCCTCGCGCGCCCCCCGTTGCAGCCGCTGTTTCTGAAGTATTACCTCGACCTTGTGCTGATCGCGGCGGGAGGGCTCATCTTCTACCAGCTCCGCCGCCAGGATTCGCTCGTGACAGAGCGTCTCTTCGGCGGCCTCTCCGCGGACCCGCTTCTGCTCATCTCGCCCACATTATTTCTGCTGATGGTGGCTCTCGTCTTCCTGCGCCTGTTCCCGCTCGCGTTGCGGGTGGTGTCATGGGCAACGCGGCCGTTGCCGGGGCCGACTCTCGCCATGGGGCTCTGGCGGATGACGCGCGCGCCGCTGCATTATTCGCGGCTGATTCTGTTGCTGCTCCTGGCGACAGCAGTGGGCATGTTCGCCGCGAGTTTCCGGGCGACGCTCGACCGCAGCTATGACGACCGCGCGGCCTTCGAAGCGGGCGCACCAGCGAGAGTGGCCGATATTCGCGGACTCGAAGCCCTGGGCAACGACGCGCTCGCCGACCGTGTGAGCGACGCCACCGATTCGACGGAGGGCACGCCCGTCCTGCGTATGGACGGCTCGCAGATCCTCGGGGCGTTCACCAACCAGTCGATCACAATGCTGGGCCTGGTGCCCGGGGAGTTCGAGGGCATCGCCAGGTGGCGCGACGATTTCGCCGGGCCCGGCCTCGAAGAACTGCTGGCGGACCTCGGCGAACCGCTGGAGGTGGTGCGAGGGCCCGGTGTGCCCGCGGGCAGCACCTTCATCGGCGCGTGGGTGGAGGGCGAACTGCGCAACAACCAGGCGCGGCTCGCGATCCGCATGATTGATGCGAGCGGCCGTCATGTGGAGTTTGAGCTCGGCGATTCCGGTATTTCCGACGTCAACGGCCGCAAGTTCTATTTCGCCGATGTCGTCGGACGGGGGCAGCAGCGGATCGCGCCACCGGAGCGTTGGATCGAAGCCGTGTTCGTGCGTATTTTGCCGCAGGACGGCACCGCGCGGGTGCGCGCCACGGTCGTCATCGACGACATGCGCGCATTCACCGC
>JBKKBS010000195.1:0-6860 GCA_046713815.1 Tepidiformaceae bacterium | reverse complement strand
GCCGTACACCGCGATGATCGCGTCGCTTGTGGCGTTGAAACCAAGCGGATGCGAAACGCCCGTGGCCGCGGCGATCAGGCCGCCGAGCCTCCCGTGGATGTCGAGTGGCGCCTCGACCGCGAGGAGCAGGAAGCCGAGACCCCAAACCGCCCACAAGTCGCCATGGAACGGCCGGCCAGTGCGGTGGCGGTCGCGCTGCCAGGCGATCAGACCGAAGGCGCCGCCCGCGACCATCAAGCCTGACATGAAGAACGTCACAGGCCCGAAATCGCGGAAGAGCTGGTGCTCTTCGCCAGCCCCGAAGATCGTCCGTCCGCCGGCCACGGAGAGCGCCACGACCACGGCGGAGGCGGCGAGCAGTTTGAGCGCGAGGTCACGGCTTCGGGCGATCTCCCGCAGCATAGGCTCCGCTCGGCGGAGCGCGACCTCCATGCCGTTGGGCAGGCGCTTACCGGGGAGCGATGCCCGGTCGAACAAAGGCATCGGCAGCACTTCGAGGGATCGGGTGAAAGCCGCGACCAGCATCACGACTCCCGCCGCGGCCAACAGGGGCAGAGCGGTCTCACCCGTCGCTGCTTCGAACGCGAGCGCGGCGGCGGCGAGTGTTCCGCCCACAACCATGAGGTTCGCCGAGGTGCGGCCGGACGTGACTTCGCCCCGGAACGCCCACGCGACCATCGCCGCGGTCAGCGCATAACCGGCGAGCACGAGCACATGCGCCTCTTCCGCACCGGGCACCAGCGGCAGTCCCAAGCTGTAGACCGCGTCGGCGGCGGCTTCATGAATCCCGATGCCCGCATCGAGCCCGAGCGCGATGAGTCCTGCGCCAGCCACGAGCCAGAGGAAGCTGCCCGCGCGCTCTGTGAGGCTGCGCCCCTCACCTGCCTTCCAGAAGCTGCGAAAGGCGACCAGCGATGCTACGCCCGCGGCAGCAATCGCTCCGCCGGCGGCGAGCTCGAGTGTACTGTTCGAGGTACCTGTCATGCCGAGGCCGAGTGCCACCGTCCCGGCGACCGCCGCGGCTACTGTCACCGTGGGCAGCGCGCCAAGCACGCGGCGGATGGTGGATGGACGCGAGACCACCTCGGGCCTCGCCATCGATTGCGTCAGCGCGCTCATGTGCAGCCGCTCGTACGAACGCAATGGCATGTGCCGAAGCGCCTGGTCGAAGGCGACCGCGCGGATGACAGGTTCCTGCCGGAACGGCTTGGCTGCAAGATATGCAAAGCTGCCGAGTCCGGGCACCGCCGCCAGCGCCGCGACGGGCAGCGAGTGCACGCGCCGTGCGGTCGCTGCCGACCCCTTGCCGCGGAGAGCGTCCCACTCGCCGCGGACGCGCAGGGCGAGTGTCCACCCCGTGCGGGCGATGCTCCCGAAGGGGAAGCGGAGTGGGACCGTGATCGCGAGGTGCGCGCCCAGGTGCGCGGTCGCGGCAGTCATCTCCGGCGTCGCGAGCTGGTCGCGCGCGGAGTCGCCTTCCGCCCGCGTGAGCACGCCTTCGGCGACCCACGCATCGATGCCGCTGTTGGCGACGTTCGCCGCCATGCGTTCGCCGCCCGTGGTCAGCCGCTTGAAGCCACGGAACCAGCCCGGCAAGTCCACGAGCCGAAACGCGAAGCGGAGACTCTTGCTCGCGATCCGGGACTCGGAGGCGTGCCAGCGGCTCTGCGCGCCGTCGTACTCCTCCGCCGCCTCCGCGAGGCGTGCGGCCTTTGCCGGCCCAAGCGTCTCCGTGAGCATATCGGCTTTCGCTTCCACGTAGCGTCGCAACCGCGCGGTGTCGATTTCGTCGAACGATGGGTAGAGCCCGGCGCGAATGGCCCGTACCAGCGACCGCGGCCGCAACATGGGCGTCACCAGGTTCGACTCGAGGTCGATCACCTTGTACGCGCCGTCCGACTCTTCGATGAGGTTGCCGATTGCGCGTGGATTGTAGGGAGCGACCTGCCAGAGCGGCATACCCGACTCTTCGAAGCGTTGCGCCAACGTGTTCAGGAACGATCGTGCTCGCTCCCTGTTTCGTGGGAACGTGCCGCGCACGAGCTGCGTCACGAAGACGTAGCGGCCGTCGCCGTTGGGGCGAATTTCCAGCGCGGGGGCGACAATGTTCCGCCCGAACCAGGCCTCCGTCAGCAGTCCGCCGACTTCGCGCCGCAGTCGCGCCGCCTCGAAGGCGTCGACGTTGTCCGTGTAAGGGAACTTTGCCTGAAACGAGACGCGGTAAAGCATGCGCACGGGCCGCGTTGGGCGATAGATCTTCTCCGCGGTGCCCTTGTCGTAATCGAGGAGCACGTCGCTTGAGATGGAGCCCGTGCGCACCAATCCCGTCAGCGGCGGTGCGGAAGGCGCCGCTTCGTTGGGTGAAGGCCGGAGCACCAGCCCCACGGCAATCGCCAGCGCGCCCGCTGCGCCGAATGCCAACGCCGGCATGGTCACCGCGGCGGCCATCGCCACCAACGCGACGCCCGCCAGCATGGCCATCAGCCCGCCCGCGATCGACATACGAGAAGAACCAGATTGAGCACGGGCGAGGCCCTCGCGAACCAGTGCGATGGTCGCTTGGGTGCGGGTGTCGGTGCGAAGCCAGGCGGTCATGTTGGAACTCCAGTGGATGGACATCGGATGAGGGGGAGTCATCCGCACATCCATCTTGTTTCACGCTCCGTGGGCCTTCCCCATACGGATGGACGGATTGAACTCCGTCTTTGGAGGGAGTTCTGTGATGTGGCGAACATTGGCGGGTGGAGGCTGTGCGGCATGGTTCACAATTCGCCTCGTGAGGGCCGTTCGCTCTTCTCCGGCGCGCCTCGTAGGCTACGGGCACTATCGAACAGGGGTGTCCCATGCCCGACCTCTCTGGTCTTGTCACGTTCATCACCGGCGCCGGCTCGGGCATTGGCAGGGCATCCGCCCTCCACATGGCGAGCTGCGGCTCATCCATCATGTGCGCCGACATCGACTTCGCCGCTGCCCAGGACACCGCCGCGCGCATCGCCGAGCATGGTGGCATGGCAGCGGCGATACAGGTCGATGTCTCTTCCGAGCAGGCCGTGAAAGACGCTTTACACCAGACGATCACGGACTTGGGCGGACTCGACGTAGTGTTCAACAACGCTGGCGTTGGCGGGGGCGTAACCTGGGAGCGCACGATCCAGGTCAACCTCGTGGGCGTCTACAACGGGCTCTTCCACGGGGCGGCAATCATGAGCGAGCGTGGCGGCGGTGTCGTGATCAACACCGCTTCCGTGGCCGGTCTCGTGGGTCTTGCTGGGCCGGGGGCGGAACCCGATGTCCCGGTCTCCGAAGGCGCGGGCGCGTACGTTGCGGCCAAGCATGGTGTCGTCGGCCTTACGCGTCAGTTTGCCGTCACCTACGGCCGCCGCGGTGTGCGCGTCAATGCCGTCGCCCCCGGATACATCGTCACACCCATGACGGAGATGGTGCGCGAGGAAGCGGACTACGAACGCTTCATCGAGACGTTGCATCCCATGGGCCGCTTCGGCCAGCCGGAAGAAGTGGCCGCCGCCGTCGCCTTCCTCGCCAGCCGCGAAGCGTCGTTCATCACGGGCGTCATTTTGCCCGTCGACGGCGGATACACGGCGCGCTGACGGTTTCGCGAACGACGGCTCCTGGGGCATACTGCGGGCATGGTTACAGGTACTGCTTCCGCAAACGGCATCGACATCGCGTACGAGACATTCGGCGACGCGACCAACCCCGCGCTCCTGCTCGTCATGGGCCTTGGCGCGCAAATGATCGCCTGGGACGAGGCGTTCTGCGCGAGACTCGCGTCAGAGGACTTGCACGTCATCCGCTTCGACAACCGCGACGTCGGCCTTTCCTCGAAGATCGAAGGCGGGCCGATGCCTGACGTGGCGAGGGCCATGGAGGGCGACCACTCGACCGCGTCCTACACGCTCGTCGACATGGCGGCCGATGCGGCCGGCTTGTTGACGGAGCTCGGCATCGACCGTGCCCACGTCGTGGGTGCGTCGATGGGCGGCATGATCGTGCAGCAAATGGCCATCTCCCACCCTGGGCGGCTCTTGAGCCTGTGCTCGATCATGTCCACGACCGGGAACCCGGAGGTGGGCCAGGGGACCCCCGAGGCCATGGCGCTGATCGTCGGCCCTCGTCCCACGACGCGGGACGAGGTGATCGAGATGGGCATTGCGTCCAGCCGGTTCCTCTATGGGTCCGGGTTCGCATTTGACGAAACGAAGGCTCGCGCACGCGTGGAGCAGGCGTACGACCGCGCGTTCTACCCGGTGGGATTCACACGCCAGATCGTCGGCGTGAGGGCCTCGGGAGACCGGACGGAGGCTCTCGGCAACGTGCGCGTGCCAACCCTGGTGATCCACGGCGCCGAAGACCCGCTCGTGACGCTGAGCGGCGGAGAAGCCACGGCTGCCGCCATCCCCGGCGCGACGCTGGTCACCGTCCCCGGCATGGGACACTCGGTGCCAGAAGGAGCATGGCCAGTGATCGTTGACGCCATCGTGGCAAACGCCGCGCGCGCATCCGTCCCGGCCTGATCGGCATGGCCCAGTTCAGGACCGCTCCGGGCGAACCGTTCCCGCTCGGCGCGACCTGGGATGGGAGCGGAGTTAACTTCGCGCTCTTCAGCGAGAACGCACACAACGTCGAGCTCTGCATCTTCGACGAGTCTGGCGGCCCCGAACGGCATCGCGTCCGCCTTCGCGAACAAACCGACTTCGTCTGGCACGCGTATCTTCCCGATGCCCGTCCCGGGACGGCCTATGGTTACAGGGTTTACGGCCCCTGGGATCCCGGGAACGGCCATCGCTTTAATCACCACAAGCTCCTGCTCGACCCCTATGCAAAGGCGATAACAGGCCCCATCCAATGGTCGGATGCCATGTTCGGTCATGCCGTCGGCGGCGGCGACGACCGCGATCTCCAGATGGACACCCGCGACAGCGCCTCCGGCATGCCCAAGAGCGTCGTCATCGAGAGCGCATTCTCCTGGGGCAACGACCGCCCGCCCAACATCCCCTGGCACGACACGATCATTTACGAAGCACATGTAAAGGGGCTCACCGTCCGACACCCCGGCCTGCCCGAGGAGATCCGAGGGACTTACCGCGCCCTCTGCGACTCTGGCGTGCTCTCGTACCTTCGCGACCTCGGCGTAACGGCAGTGGAGCTCATGCCCGTGCAACACTTCCTGCACGACAAGCGCCTCCTCGACCAGGGGCTCGCCAACTACTGGGGCTACAACACCGTGGGCTTCTTCGTCCCCGAGCCGGGATACGGCAGCGTCCGCAGCCCGGGCGCTCGCGTGAACGAGTTCAAGACGATGGTCAAGACCCTGCACAATGCTGGCCTCGAGGTCATCATCGATGTCGTTTACAACCACACGGCGGAAGGCAACCAACTCGGCCCCACGCTCTCTTTCCGGGGCATCGACAACGCGTCCTACTACCGCCTCATGCCCGACGACCGCCGTCACTACATGGACTACACGGGTACCGGCAACACGCTCAACATGCATCATCCGCGCACCGTGCAGCTCATCATGGATTCCCTGCGTTACTGGGTGGTGGAGATGCATGTCGACGGTTTCCGCTTCGATCTCGCTTCCGCGCTCGCGCGCGGCCTGCATGAAGTCGACCGCCTGAGCGCGTTCTTCGAGATCATCCACCAGGATCCCGTCCTCTCCCGCGTCAAGCTCATCGCCGAGCCATGGGACATCGGGGAAGGCGGCTACCAGGTCGGCAACTTCCCCGTCCTCTGGGCGGAGTGGAACGGGAAGTATCGCGACACCACACGCAAGTTCTGGCGGGGCGATCCGGGCCAGGTGGCGGACCTCGCCTACCGCCTCACCGGCAGCAGCGACCTCTACGAGGGCAACGGCAAGAAGCCCTCCGCCAGCGTCAACTTCGTTACGGCGCACGACGGCTTCACGCTGGCTGACCTCGTCTCCTACTACGAGAAGCACAACGAGGCCAATGGCGAGGACAACAAGGACGGAGAGAGCTTCAACCGGTCCTGGAACTGCGGCGTGGAAGGGCCCACCACCGACCCTGACGTGATCGAGCTGCGGGCCCGGCAGGAACGCAATTTCCTGGCCACCCTCCTGTTGTCGCAGGGGGTGCCCATGCTGCTCGGCGGCGACGAGATGGGGCGCACCCAGCGCGGCAACAACAACGCCTACTGTCAGGACAACGAGATCTCCTGGTTCGACTGGGACCACCAGGACGGTGAGCTGGTGGCGTTCACCCAGCGCCTCATCAGCCTGCGCCGCAGCCACCCGGTGTTCCGGCGCCGCCACTTCTTCCAGGGCCAGCCTTTGTACGGCGAAGGGGTGACCGACATCGCCTGGTTCCGGGCCGACGGCTCCGAGATGACCGACGACGACTGGCGCGAGGGACTCGCGAAGACGCTCGGAGTGTTCCTCAACGGCGCCGCCATCCCCGACCTCGACTCAAGGGGCCAGCGGGTCACCGACGACTCGTTCCTCGTCCTCTTCAACGCCCACCACGAAGCCGTCGAGTTCGAGCTGCCCGACGAGCACTTCGGCGAGCGGTGGGTCAAGCTGCTCGACACGGCCGACGCGTTCGACGAGGGCCTTCAGGTCAAGGCGGGTGAGGCGCTTCTCGTCGAAGACCGATCGCTGGTCCTGCTCCGCCGTGGCGGCTGACGTCCAGGCGGCCGGCACGGGCGCCCCCGGGCCATCCGCACCAGCCCCGTCGTCCACGTACCGGTTCCAGCTCTCGCCCGCCTTCACGTTCGATGCCGCCGCAGCCGTGGCCGGGTACCTGTCGGACCTCGGCGTGAGCCACCTCTACGCCTCGCCCCTGCTCCAGGCCGCCCCCGGAAGCACCCACGGCTACGAC
>JBKKBS010000194.1:0-5185 GCA_046713815.1 Tepidiformaceae bacterium | reverse complement strand
CGCTGCAAGGGTGCATGCTGCGAGGAAAATCCATAAACCGTTCACGGGTCGCGGACTACTCCGTTCACGATGGGAATGATCTCGTCTGCACCAGCCAGGCCGAAGAGTTTCTTCCAGACACCGGTCGACTCGTTCCCGAGAAGAAAGATGTTCTTGTGCTGCTCGCGCGCAGAGACGGAGTACCCGAGCCTGGCCAGCACCTCATCGACATCTTTCTTCGATCCGGTAAGGAAGAACCAACCCGGACGGGCACCCACGCGCCGGGCGTACTCTTTCAGCCGCGCCGGCGTATCGTTTTCGGGATCGACTGTGATCGACAGCAGATAGACGTCCTTGCCGAGCCGGGATCCAAGGCTCGCTTGAATCTTGCCGAACGTCGCGTTCATGATCGGACAAGTTCCGGCACAGGACGAGAAGAACGACGTGATGACGACGGTTTTCCCGCGCACGAGATCGTCATAGAAGCGGTGCGGCGCACCGTTCTGGTCGATCAGCACCGTGTTGGTAAAGTACGGATGGGTCGCCGCAGAGGCCACGGGCGGCAGCCCGATGATGAGCGCGGCCAGACCGAAGATTACCGCTCTCACCGGCGAGCCGTCCTCGGCACAGATACCTCGTGGACCAACGAAGCGAGTTTGCGAGCTGTTGCAAATCCATAGACTCGCCGCCATGCGCCGGCGCTATCGTTGCCGATAAGAGTCACCGGCTGATGGTCCTGGAAGCTCGGAACGTACACACCCATCGCCTTCAGGATGGTGGTGATGTCTTCTTTGTCGCCGGTCACAAGCGTCCAGCCGGGCTTTGCTCCGAATTTTTTGCCCCACGCCGCCAGCCGCTCCGGGGTGTCGACAACCGGATCAATGCTTACGGAGATGAGAAAGAGATCGCGGCCGAGCCGCTCGCGCTCCGCTTCCTGCAACTGACCGAAGAGCGCCCCCATGGGCGGGCACACGGTTGTGCACGTGGTGAAGATAAAGTTTACCGCGACGACCTTACCCTGAATCAGATCGCGGTAGAAGTGAACGGTCCTGCCGTCCTGTGTGCGCACCATCACGTCCGGGATGTTTAGACGTTCGATGGCGTTGGTCGCCGCAGTCGATGCGGACGGCTTGTGCTGGTGGTTCTCGTGCTGCGCGACACCGGCTGCAGCGACCAGCAGAAGAACCGTCGCCAGAAAGCTACTTTTTCGCATTGAGTTTTGCCTCTTCGACTTTGCCATCGGTTGATTCGGTTGCCTGCAGCGTCCAGTGCGGAAGGTCGTGGTAGGTCAGGCCACGGGACGGACAGGCCAGAAACACATAGAGAGCGGCTGGATGAGGCGGTACGACGGAAATCTCGTAAACACCGTCGGCGAGCGGTCGAGCCGTTTGCCGGTTCTGGAAGGTGCCGGGGCTGAAGACGAGAACCTGAAGGTCGCGAACGTCGCTAAGCGGACGGCCGGTCGAGCGATCGGTCAGGCGCAGACGGATCGGCAGGGGCCTTCCCACTGAAACATTGACGGTATCGAACAGCGGCTCGACTCGAAACGCAACCTTGTCCTCCCGGCTTCCGGCTGCAGGCTCGACATCGAGTGCCACGCCGAAGCAGTGAGCGATGCGAGGTGCGTCGATGAGCAGGGGAACATCGAATCGCCCGCCACGAGGCAGCCGCACTGATGCCGAGTAAACCCCCGGCTCGATCTCGCGCAGACTTCGATCGACGACCAGAACTCCTGCCGCTTCGCGACGGTAATTCTGAAAGCTGCCCATCGGCGCGGCCATGCCTTCGACGTAGTAGTAGATGACCCGGTCGGCGGGGTTGGAAACGATGACGGCGTTCGGCTCCGGAGCGGATACGATGGACGCCGGGAGCGAAGGCCCTCCGGTGGCCCACTCCGGGGCGATCTGCCCGGCGGGGAACTTCGTGATGTCCGGCTCCTCATCCTTCTTCAGCGTGGCCAGCCGGATCATCGTCATCTCCTCCGATCCCGATGCGCGTACGTAGGCGAAGGCAGCGGTGAACGCAATCTGATCCGGTTTTTTGCCGACGCCGAGACGATGCATCACGGCTCCGGTCGATGCGTCGATGATGAAGACCAGGTCGTGATTGGCATTGGCCAGAAAACCCCAGCGGCCCTCGCGGCTGAATGCCAGTGCGCTCGCTCCGGCCAGAGTATCGATGCGGCTTCGCACCGAGTGCTCCCGCGCGTCGACGACGACGATGGTGCCGTCCGCATGCGCGGCGTAGACCGCACCACTGAGCGAGGAGTAGGCGAGCCCGACGGGAGAGGCTCCCGTTTCCAATCGTTTCGTCTCGGCGAGCCGGGGCACGTCGATGACGGAAAGCGTGCCGTCAAGGCCATTGCTGACGAATGCAAAGTGGGAATCGCGGTCGAAGACGATCCGATGCGGAGCGCGCCCCGCCGGGATGCGGACGACTTCGCGCCGGCTGGTCGTCTCGATGACGCTGAGGGTGTCGTCCCCTTCGTTCGAGATCCAGAGATAGGCATTGTCCGGCTGCAGTGCTAAACGAACGGGCTTCCGGCCGACCGGCAGGCGCGCGGTGACTTTCCACGACGATGTGTCGACCACCACCACTTCGTTCTGCGTGGGGATGGACACGAAGATCGTCTGCTGGTCGCGCGTCAGGGCCCAATCGGCTCCTTCTCCGCCGAGAACGACAATGGCGAACAGCTTGCTGCCCCCGAACCCGAGGAGAGGATCGAGCACGGTGAGCGTGCCGTCACGGTTGAGCGTCACGACGTGAAAGCCGTTCAGGTCCTGTTCGGGCCGCGCGCGGAGACTTCCGCCGAGAAACGACTCGATCTTGCTGCGGCACTGAATCGGGGCGCCGGCCGCGCCGGGGCGATCCAGCCATGCCACCGGATTCAGTCCGCTCACCGGAGCCCCGGTATCGACGCTCGTCACGCGAAAACGGACTTCGGCACTCTCGCCCTGCCGGAATCGTGGGCGGCCGCCCAACGGTGCGATGGAAAGCTGGACGGCCACCCCCTCACGAACGACGCGGTGATCAGACGACCGATCGAGGGGAGGCTTGGAGGTGACGCAACCCTGCAGCACGAAGTAGAGAGCAACGACGATCCATGGACGGTTCACGGGCGTGGCCCTCCACGCTGCGAGGTGCGGGTCATGGCCTTGAGATCCCGGAGCGTGCTGCAGAACGTCCGGACCGAGACGTTTCCGTCATTTGCAAACTCGAGCATCTCGCGTTGCAGTACTTCGCTATCTTCGAACACGAAACCTGACCGGCCATCCCTCTCGCGACGCAACTCGACGAGATTGTGGCGGCGGCACAGCAGAAAGCTGGCCAGGTTCAGATCCGAAGTCTCAAACGTCAGCATGTCGGGACGCAACATCAGCGGTCACCCCTCTTGGCACAGGCAATTCCGGTTGAAAAGCGGAGGCGTGGTCTCAGCCCAATGTCTGAATGCACAGGATGGCGTCGTTAGCGCCGGCGAGCAGCTCCGCGGCGTCCACAGCATCGATTTTTCCGGTCATGGAGAGCGTGGACACCTTGTCACGGAAATCGGTGAGCTTCTGAACCGCGTCGGCGAGCTTGGCCTGACTCAGCTTGATCTGTGAGTTGGCGAGCTTTCCGATCAGGTTGGCGCGGTCGACTTCCGCATTCTTGCCGTAGAACGTAGCTCCCTGCGTCGCTACACTCAGCGCGGAGATGTGCGAGCTGCATTCGGTGACGGTCGTGGCAAAGAGTGACGAGGCGAAAGCGAGGAGGACGAGGGTCAGTGCGAGTTTCTTCATGATTTTCTCCATTTCATCGTTTGTTTCATCGTTAGCGGACGCAGCCGGCCTATTCCGGCTGCGTCCGAGAAGAAGCGAGATCAGGGTGTAACGCGCAGGATTCCCCAGATGCCTCCGTCGAACTGGAAGGACTGGAACGTCCGGTAGAGGTAGTCGCCGGGCACCGCGAACTTCCCGCCTGCTCCGTTCATGAGCATGGCGTCAAGCCGCGCAGTGGGACCGAATCCCATCTCTCCGATCGACCACTCGGAGAGCGGGTTGTTGCCAAAGACGGTCGAGGCATTCGTCCAGGGAGAACGCTGCCAGACGTGGCCGAACACGGTAAAGACGTTGCTGCGCTGATGTCCGGACGGTTGCAGAACACGCATGCGAACCGGCGTGCCCGCCTTGGCGGTGAAGACCGGAGTGACCGGGTCGCCACCGACCTGCCCGTTGGAGAGCGCGTTGGTGAAATCAAAGGTTCGCGTGAGTCCCAGCGGCGCGTCGGGCGCAAAGCCCATCCGCTTCCACATCGGCTCGGTGCGGTAATTGATCCCCTTCTGAGCGGAGTCCTCAGAGTCCTCGGCATCGGCGGTGTTGGGAACGGCCGAGCCGTCGGCGAAACGGAGGTTGACGTCGTTCTGCATCAGGACGACGAACTCGCGGAAGAACGTTCCGTCGCGCTTGGTCACCGTAGCCGAGGCGCGCGATGTTGCATCCTCGGTCCATGTCGCCGCGGCCGGCTCGATGATCAGAGCCCCGATCGCTCCCTTGCTCCCTTGCTTGATGGCATCGGCAGGCATCAGATTGATCGCGCCGAATTCCATGGGCGTGGCCACGCGCGTGCCGTCGGCCAGGTACTTCACATCACCTGCGTACCACTTGTATTTGGCGATTCCGCCGGGACCGACGGTCTGGATCGGATTCGTTCCGATGTTCGCGCCGTCGCTCGACGTCATCTCGTAGGCCAGCAGCTGCGCATGCAGTCCGATCTGCGTGGAAGGGGCCAGCTGATTGGTATTGAAGTTGTTCACGAGCATCGGCATCGTGTTGAAGCCGGGAAGGTCCGTCAGAGTCGCCGGGAGCTGATTGGTGAGCGTGACGAAGATGCAGTCGCCGGCGTTGGCGCGCAGGATCAGCGGCTCGATGGGGACACCCGGTTTGAGCTTGCCTGCAGCATCGAGATCGCCGCTGCGGAAATAGAGGATGGCCGTAGGGTCGTGGAGCATCCCGCCGTTCCCGCCGCGCGGGTTGTAGACGAGCGTGCCGCCCGGGAGCGCTTTCTGCGCGGTGGTGGCCACGATACTGAATTTGCGATCGGGCGCGGTGCGCGGGCAGACGCCGGCAAAGTCGGCAGAATTCAGGTTCTTCGGAGCTTTGCCGGTGGGGTTGCTCGGCAGCGCTAACAGATCGGCGCGAAGACCGGCGCCGCCGTTGTAGGCGCGCAT
>JBKKBS010000193.1:0-9317 GCA_046713815.1 Tepidiformaceae bacterium | reverse complement strand
CGGGATCGTGATCGCGCCGCTCGGCCTCGTCCTCGCCGCCCTGCAGGACCGTGGGCGGCCGATCGCGTGGAGCGTGGGCTTTGGCACGGTTGGCGCCGTGTTGGGCATGATCATGGTGCAGTGGGGGCTCGATGCGAATTCCCAGTTCCTCTTCGCCGGGGGAGTGTCGTTACTCGCGTTCTGGGCCGCCATCGCTCTGCGCTACTTCCGCATCGCGGAACGGGCCTCTTTCACCACCGTCAGCGCGCTCCTGCTCGCCTTCTGGTACGTGGCGCCGGCAGGGCTCCTGGAGTGGCTCGTCGGAGACCTTAACGGGGACTTCGAAATGTTCTTCCTGAGCGGCATGGTCATGGTCACGGCGGGGACGTTCATCGTTGTCTACAACGCGGATATCCTCCTGCCCGCCGTGGGCGCGTTCGGTTCGCGCTTCGGGCGGATCGTCCCGGCCGTCAAAATGGCGGTCGCGTACCCACTCACCTCACGTTTCCGGACGGGCATGACGGTCATGATGATCGGGCTGATCATGTTCAGCCTGATTATGTTCCAGACGATCAACACCAACTTCTCCCGCGTCTTCCTCAGCGATGATGCCAAGGGTGGCTGGGACGCACAGGTGGTGGTGAACTCCAACAACCGCATCGGGGGGGATGGGCCGGAGTCGAACGCGGATGCGCTGCGGGCTGCCCTCGAGGACGCCGGGGCGGATACGCGCGGGATCGGCACGATCGGCGAGGCGCGCGTCTCCGAGTTCTTCGAGACCGAGGTCAAGGAGGCAGAACCGGAGACGAACGATGACGGCACGCTCGACGAGTACGCCAGCGCCAACGTGATGGGTGGCGACGATGACTTCCTCGGCGGTTTGAGCCTGGAGTTCGAGGCGCGGGCGCGTGGCTACGCTACAGACGCGGACGTCTATCGTGCATTGCGCGAGCAGCCCAACCTGGTGGTCGCCACCCCGGGCATGTTCACCTTCGAAGGAGGGCCCGACGCCCACGACGGCCTCGCCGACCTTGGCGTCCGTCCAAAGGACGAATTCGAGCCCTTTACGATTACCATGCGTGATCCCGCCTCGGGGATGACGACCGATTGGACCGTGATCGGGATGTTCGACGACACCGCCGACGTGTTCTTTTTCGGGCTCATGACATCCACTGACACCCTGTTGCAGGCGTTCCCGGGGGCGAGTGGCCAGGCGTTCTACCTGAAGGTGGCCGCGGGCGCCGACTCGAAGACGGTCGCGGACATGGTCGAAGCGAGCCTCGTGCAGGCGTCGGCCGACTCGCTCGATGCGCTGCTGGATGAGCAGCGCCGCCAGCAACAGGGCTTCCTCTACCTCTTCCAGGGCTTCATGGGCCTGGGTCTGCTCGTCGGCATCGCGGCGCTGGGCGTGATCGCGTCGCGCGCAGTGGTGGAGCGGCGGCAACAGATCGGCATGCTGCGTGCGATTGGTTATCAACGGAACATGGTCGCCCTGAGCTTCCTCTTCGAATCGTCGTTCATCGCCCTCTCGGGCATCATCACGGGATCGGTGCTGGCGGTGTCGCTCTCGTGGGTGCTCTTCACGTCCGACAACTTCGACGAGTCCGCGAGCGGAGCGGGTTTCATTGTGCCGTGGCTGTCGCTCGCGGTGATCTGTGCGATCGCGTTCGTTGCGTCGCTGGTGATGACGTACTTCCCGGCGCGGGCCGCCTCGCGCGTGCCTGTTGCGGAGGCGCTGCGCTACGAGTAACAACGGGGCCTGTCGCGTAGACTTCCACCCCATGACCGAACGTCCGGAATTGCTCGGCACACAGCTCTTCGACCTGACAGGGCGCGTTGCGCTGGTGACGGGCGCCGGGCGAGGACTGGGGCGGACGATGGCCCTCGCGTTGGCGGCGGCGGGCGCGGATGTGGCGGTGGCCGCTCGCACCCAAAGAGAGATCGACGTGCTCGCGGAGGAGATCCGTGGTCTCGGGCGGCGGAGCGAGGCCGTGACGCTCGACGTCACAAGCGAGTCGAGCGTCGAGGAGGCAGTGACGAAGGTGGTGGAGTCGCTGGGGGCCGTCGACATCCTCGTGAACAACGCTGGTATCAATGTGCGCAAGCCCATGCTGGAACTCACGGCCGAGGAGTTTCAGCGTGTACTGGACACGAATCTGACGGGCTACTTCCTCTGCGCGCGGGCGGCCGGGCGGCTGATGGTTGCCCAGGGCTCGGGCAAGGTGATCAACATTTCGAGCATCATGGGCCAGGTGGCGCTGCCCAACCAGGCGGCCTACGCCACCTCAAAGGGCGGCATCGAGCAGCTGACGAAGGTCATGGCGTTGGAGTGGGCCACGGCCGGCGTGCAGGTCAATGCGATCGCGCCGACGTACTTCGAGACCGAGCTGACGCGGCCGCTGTTTGAGGACCCGGAACGGAACGCATTCATCACGGAACGCACGCCGATGGGCCGCTGGGGGCAGCCGCACGAACTTGCGGGGGCGGTCATCTTCCTGGCGAGCGCCGCGAGCGATTACATCACCGGACACACCCTGGCTGTCGACGGGGGCTGGCTGGCGTGGTGAGCGGCCTGAACGCCTGGGGCAGTAGGCTGGGTATGTTGCCCCCCCCAAGCCGTCACCCATTCGGCAAGAGCCACCGGGCATGAACCGCTCGGCAGGGGACGACGGGAGCATCGGCCGGCCTTCGCAAATCTGATGGGCCGGACAGGTTATACGAAACGGACGAAGGTGCCCGCATTGACATGGTGTTGCGCCAATAGCAGGTCGACATCTTCGGGTTGGGACTTGTGGCTGGCCTGGTCTGAATCGTCGAGTTCCTCGCGGAACCGCGCCTGGTGCCCGGGCTCGCGGGACGGTGAAAGCAGATCGATATCGGTCTGGTTGTGAAACATTGGACGATCTCCTCTCTTGTGATATTCGTCACAATCGACCGTAACACACAGGGTAACTTCTGTCGCAACGGAGATATCTATATGGGGGATTGACGGGCGGGAGTTCGGTCGCCGCTGATTGGGGCGCGAGGACGCTTGCTTACGCGCGCGCTAATGATGCCCTGGCATCACTGATTCCGCGCGCTACTGATCCGGCGCGGGCTGCCAGAGGGTGAGTAGGAAGCCGTCCGGGCCCATAACCTGGCACTCGCGCGTGCCGTCGAGGTCGTTGGGATACTCGATCGCCAGCGCTCCGCGATTGAGCGCCCGCGAGTAGGCGTTGTCGACATGGCGCACGCGAATCCGCAATTCCGCGCCGATACCGCGAGCGACGCCCTCGCGCACGAGGGCGTCGTACCAGGGGTGGCCCTTGTACGCCTCGTCGGAGTGCAGGACGATGCGGGCGCCGTTGACGTGCAGGGTGGCGTAGCCGGGCATCCGTTGGTCTACGCGCATCCCCCCGACATCGGCGAGGAAGTCGCAGAGCGCGGGGATGTCGGTCGTCCAGAGGACGACTCCGAAGTCCGCATCATCGTTCATGGAGCCAGCCTTGCCTCCGCTGGCCAGTATATAACTAGCGGTTAAGTGTTAAGACGAAGACTCGTCATAATGTATGGTAGGGCGCACAAGCCAGATGGCGAGAGTGCTACTGTAGACATAATCACGTTGACGGACGGAATCTCGGAATGGCCACATCGTCATATTGTTCGAATTCCACGACCACCGGCATGCCTACATGCACGTCTGCATTGGCCACTCCACGCAGGTTCGCCGGGAGCCTCGGCCCCTCCTCGAGTTCGATGATCGCGATGACGTACGGAAGTTCGTCCGCGAAGCCGGGATGGTACCGCTGATGCATGACGCCGAAGGTGCGCACCTTGCCGCGTCCGCTCGCCTCGTACCAATCGTGGTCGGGCGAGAGGCATTCGTCGCAGCTTTCGCGTGATGGGAATCGCGATGTCCCGCAGGCGGAGCAGCGCATGAGCATGAGCTTGCCCCGCATGGCCGCGTCGTAGAACGGCTTCGATGGCTCGTCGGGCAGGGGGAGGGGCTTGGATGGCGTCTCTGTCGTCATCGATCAGTTCCTGTTCGGGCCGAGAATGAGGGCTGCGTGGTAGCTCAGGCTGCCACCGTTGCCGGTGACGAGGACGTGGTCGTGCTTCGCCACCTGGCGATCGCCGCCCTGGCCGCGCGCCTGGATGATGCCTTCACTGAGCGGGGTCATACCCCACATGTAGTAGCCGGAGAGCTCACCGCCACCGGTATTCGTGGGCAACGACCCACCGGGGCCGAGTTTGCCGTCCTCCACGAACGGGCCACCCTCGCCCTTCTTGCAAAAGCCGTAGTCCTCGAGCGTGACGAGCACGGTGTAGGTGTAGCAGTCGTAGAGTTCGCAAGCGTCGATCTCTTCCGGGCCGACGCCGGCCATGGAGTAGGCGGTCTTCGCCGCGATTTTGCCGCCCGTCTCGGTCTCCCAGTCGCTGCCGGCGCGATGGTGATCGCCGGGGTGCCCCTGGCCCATGCCGAGGATGTAGGCCGGTGGCTGGGCCATCGACGGCGCGCGGTCGGCGCCGCTGACGATGACGGCGACCGCGCCGTTGGAGACGAGGCAGCAGTCGAGCAGGTGGAGCGGCTCGATGATCCAGCGCGAGGCGTGGTAATCCTCCAGTGTGATGGGCTCACGCATCTGGGCGAGGGGGCTGCGCGTGGCCCAGTCGCGCGTGGAGACGGCGATCGCGCCGAGCTGGTCCTGTGTGGTGCCGTACATCGCCATATGGCGGCGCGCGGCGAGAGCGTAGGGCGTGTTCGCGCCGAAGTAACCGGCGGCGGGGTAGAGACCGGCCATGCCCACGGGGCGGCTCGAATTGCGGGCGCCGCCGCCGTAAGCCGCGCCCGCGGAGCCGCCTTCCTTGAGCGGGTTGTCGGCGAAGACGCAAACAACGTGCGTGGCCATGCCCGCGGAGATGGCGAGTGTGGCGTACTGCACCATCTGCGCCGCCGTCGATCCAGCGGCATTCATGTGGTTGAGGAGGCGGAGGTTGGACATTCCCAGGTAGTTCTGGAGGCCGAGGCCGATGCCTCCACCGGTGCCGCCCGTGACGCCGGCGTTGATGAGGAGGCCGTCGATGTCGGACTTCTTGAGGCCCGCATCGGCGATGGCGAGGCGGACGGCGTCGGCGGCGAGTTCATTGGCGCTCTTGCCGTAGATGCGCCCCATCGGCGTCATGCCGAGGCCAGTAATTGCGGCAGCGCCGCGCAGTGCGTGTGACATGTGGGGGATTGTCGATTGTCGATTGCCGATTGTCGATTCGAGGGAGGGAAGGGAACAGGGAGGAGTCTGTCTTGCAAGGGCGTCGTTCTGAAGACTGCTCTCTCGGTACTCGGTACTCGGTACTCAGATCCGGTACGTCTCGTAGTCCTTCGCGACGATCGTGTTCGGGAGGCCCGCGTCGGTGATGTTGGGGCCGAGGTGGGTGAGGATGAGAGGGCATTCGGGGGCGAGCTTCGCGCGCACGCGTGGGATGTCGTCGCGCAAATTCATATGCACGTCGATGATGTCGTCGACGGAGGCGCATTCACTGATGAGCGGGACGCCGCGGCTGGCGAGGTCGACGACGCCGTCGCAATAGGCGGTGTCGCCGGTGTAGGCGAAGCGGCGGCCGGCGAGGGAGCATGCGTAACCGAGGGTCCAGTCGAGGCGCTGATCGTGCACGACTTCGACCGCCTCCAACTCGAGTGCCCCCGCATGGACAACGTCCCCTGGTTGAGGCTCGATCCACTCGATCTCGTAGGCGATGTCCAGGACCCCGGGGTAGACTCTCACGGCGATATCCCGCGCGAGCGCTTCCGTGCCTGGCGGGCCGACGATGCGCACGGGCTTCGTGCGGCCCTGGTATTTCCAACTGAGGAGGAGGAATGGCAGGCCGAGGAAGTGGTCGCCGTGATGGTGGCTAATCGTGACCGCCTCGAGTGCGTTCAGGTCGACGCCAAGGCGGTTAAGTGCCATCACCGCGGTGGGCGGAGCTTCGAACAGGAAACGGCCGCCGACGAGGAACCCGTTGTAGCAGGAACCGCCCGGGGCAAACGCGTTCCCCGTCCCGATAAACGTGAGATCCAATCCGGACATTGAGGCGCTATCGTACGCCACCTTGCGTTTTAGGCGAGCAGGTAATGTGAACGCGTTCACATGCGGTGGAACGGCTGTCACCCAGCCTCCACAATGCACGAGTGACCTTTCGCATCGGCATCATCAACGTGACCGGATACGCGGGCATGGAGGCGGCGCGCCTGCTCTGGGCACATCCCTCCGCGACGCTCGCGGCCGCGACCGGGCGTTCGCTCGCGGGGCAGCAGCTCGGCGAGGCGTTCCCGCATCTCGCCCTCTATCGTGACTTCCCCATCACCCACGAGATCGAATCGGACGTTGACCTCGTGATGTCGGCGCTGCCGACGGCGGCGAGTGCGGCGTCGTGTGCGCCGTACGTGCGCCGGGGCATCCCCGTAATCGATATCGCCGCCGACTTCCGACTCAAGGATCCCGCCGCCTTCCAGCAGTGGTTCGGGCAGCCACACCCGGCGCCTGAGCTCCTGGCGCAGGCGGTCTACGGGCTGCCGGAGCTGAACGCGGAACGGCTGCGCGAGGCGAAGCTCGTAGCGAACCCGGGATGCTACCCGGCGGCCTCGATCCTCGCGCTTGCGCCCGCGGTGGCGGCGGGGATCATCACGGACCAGGTCGTGGTTGACGCGAAGTCCGGCATTTCCGGCGCGGGGCGCGGCACCGGGGAGAGCTTCGGTTACTCCGAAGTGAACGAGGATGTCTCCGCCTACAAGATCGCCAACCACAATCATCAGCCCGAAATTGTCCAGGAGCTGGCTGCGCTGCGCGAGGGCGTGGCGCCCAGGGTCACGTTCGTTCCCCATCTCGTGCCGATGACGCGCGGCATCCACGCTACCTGCTACGCCCCGCTCGCGCGGGAGGTCACGTCCGCGGAGGTAATGACCATCTACCGCGATTTCTACGCGCACGCGCCCTTCACGCGCGTGACCGATACTCCGCCACACACGAAGCACACGCTCGGCACGAACATGTGCCTCGTGCATCCCTCGGTCGACGCGCGAAACGGGATGCTCGTGACCGTGGCCGTGCTCGACAACCTCGGCAAGGGAGCGGCGGGCCAGGCGATCGAGAATATGAACCTGATGCTTGGGCTACCCCAAACGGCCGGTCTCGAGTTCCCCGCGGTGTACCCGTGACCGACACCGTCGCCATCGACCTCGAAGGCGGCGTGACATCACCGCTCGGCTTCCAGCCGGGTGCCGTTTTTGCCGGCATGAAGACGTTTGGCGAGGGCAAGCTCGATGTCGCCCTGCTCCTCTCCGACAGCCCCTGCACTGTGGCCGCGACGTTCACGCGCAACCGGCTGCGGTCCGCCTCGATCGACGTCAATCTCGAGAAGCTCTCGGACGGGCATGCCCAGGCCGTGGTGGTCAACGCCGGCATCGCGAATTCAAGCACGGGCCAGCGCGGCATCGACGACGCGCGCACCGTGACCGACTGGGCGGCAGCGAGGCTGGGCGTCCCGGCGGATGACGTGCTCATCTGTAGCACCGGCGTTATCGGCCACTTCCTTCCGATGAAGCAGATGGAGGCAGGCGTCAATGCAGTGACCGTCTCGCCCCTCGGCGGCGCCGACTTCGCGCGCGCGATCATGACGACCGATACACGGCCCAAGCAGGCTTCCGTGCGTTTCGGCGAGTACACCATCGGTGGCTGCGCCAAGGGCTCGGGAATGATCCACCCGAACATGGCGACGATGCTCGCCTTCCTCACGACCGACGCGCCGATCGAGCAAGGCTTCCTGCAGAAGTCGCTTAGCGGCGCCGTGGACGACTCATTTAATCTGCTCTCGATTGACGGCGACACCAGTCCCAGCGATACAGTCTTCTTGCTGGCGAACGGCAAGCCCGGCGGGGACGAGATCGACGCAAATTCTTCGCTGGCGGGTCCGTTCCGGGAGGCCCTCAACGCCCTCTGCATCCATCTCGCGAAGGAGATGGCGCGCGACGGCGAAGGCGCGACCAAGGTCATCGAAGTGACCGTGACCGGCGCCGCCTCGCGTGCGGAGGCAGCGCAGCTCATCCGCGAGATGACGACGTCTTACCTCGTGAAGAGCGCGGTGAACGGGGGTGACCCGAATTGGGGCCGGATCGTCGCGGTGATCGGGCGATCGACCGTGCAGATCGACGAGCCGTCGGTCACGGTCTCGGTCTGCGGGATTTGCGTTTTCGAATTCCAGCAACCAACCCCGTTCGAGCCCGACGAAGTGTCGGATGCGATGATGCAGGATACGGTGACAATCGAGGTCCACCTCGGCGCTGGCGATGCACAGGCCACCGGCTGGGGCTGCGACCTCTCCGCCGAGTACGTGCACATAAACGCCGACTACCACACATGAGCGGCCCGCTCGTCATCAAGATCGGCGGCAGCACGTTGGGGGCAACGGATACGACTTACGCAGACATCGCCGCCATGGCCATCGCTGGCGACGTGCCCGTGGTGGTGCACGGCGGCGGCGCGCAGGCGAGCATGTGGCTGGAGGCGATGGGCATCCCCTCGCGCTTCGAGCGCGGCTTGCGCGTGACCGACGAGCGCGTGCTGCCGGTGGTCGTGGCGGTCTTCGCGGGCCTCGTGAACAAGCGCATCGTGACGGCCATCAATGGCGCTGGAGCCCGTGCCGTGGGCCTCTCGGGCGCCGACGGGCGACTGCTGGAGTGTCGCATCGCCGACTCGGCGCTCGGGTTCGTGGGCGATCCGGTCGCCGTTCACCCGGAAGCCGTCCACGCGCTCATGAACGTCGGCATCGTGCCCGTCATTAGCAGCCTTGGCTACGTGCCCACCGACGGCCCGGACCAACTCGTGAACGTCAATGCCGACACCGTCGCCGGGAACATCGCCGCCGCCGTGGGCGCGCGCGCCCTCGTTTTCCTGACCGATGTGGCGGGTGTACTGGGGCCGGAGGGGGTGATCCCGAAGTTGAGCGCCGATGTTGCCCGCTCGTGGATCGCCGATGGCACCGTCTCGGGGGGCATGATCCCGAAGCTGGAGGCCTGTTTGCACGCGGTCTCCTTGGGCGTGCCCGCGCGCATCATCGACGGCCGCGTCCCCGGCGCCCTCGCCACCGCGGAGACGAGCGGCACGCTGATACGGATGTGACTCGGGATGTGGGCCAATCGGACAAAAATCGTGAGAGGGCCACATGGGCCCTCTCATCACAACCCGTGTGACAAAACACTCGTCCTAACCAGCCGGACACTACTCTACCGCATTTGCGTTCATCTCCCGTTAACCGAACGTGCGTAGTTTCGGGCGCGGTTGGCGACGGTCGTTGACAGAACACCGTCG
>JBKKBS010000192.1:0-2538 GCA_046713815.1 Tepidiformaceae bacterium | reverse complement strand
CCATCGCGTTAACGGCGCGGGGGGTGAATCCCTTGTTCACGAGGCGGCGCATCTTCACATGCTGGGGTGGATCCATGGTGATGATGCTGACATCTCCGCCTCCCGCCTGGGAGGCCGTCCCCGGTTCATTGGCCATGAGCTCCGCCATTGCCGCGGGCCGGAGGCCTGGCCCGGCGATGCCCTTGCTCGAAATGAACAGCTCCGGATTTCGTGACACGTAGAGCACGTCGTCATACTTCGTCAACGACCAGAACCCGTTCGCCCGTTCGCTGCCCGGGTTCCAGTGCACGGGGTCTTCGTGACGCAGGATCCGAAGAAGGTCGTGTGCCTCTTCGTTTTCGAACAACGAGGCGTCGGCGAGGTTAATGTCGCCGGGGCGGGTTGTGAGCGAAGTCATGGAGGGTATCCCTGTGCGAGGTTTCGTTACCGTACCGGATTGGCGGCAGATGTTCGACGCAGGAGTTCGGCTTAGGCGGAGGTAGCGCTAACGCCGGATGAAGTCGCGGAGGCGCCGGAGCGCTTGCTCACGCGCGCGCCACTGACTCGCGTTACTGATGGGAGGGGCGGCGCAAGAAGGTGCGGTATGGCGCGATCAGCTTGAAGCCCATGCGTTCGTAGACCGGGCGTCCCATATCCGAGGCCTGGAGGTTGGCGGAGCGGCAACCCATCTCTGCCCCGCGGCGAACCGCGTGCGCGGTCAGCGCCTCGCCGATCCCGCGGCGCCGGTGCGTGGCCAGCGTGCCGACGTTGTGGACCCCGGCGATGCCGTGCGACATGAGGAGCGTCGATGTCGCGACGGCGTCGCCAGCTATCGTACCGAGGTAGTTCTCGATCTCCGGGTCCAGGAAGTAACGCGGCCCAAAGAACGTGTCGGCCGCATCGCGGGGCAGGCCGAAAGACTCGCAGACCACGGTCAGCCACTGCTCCATCGGCTCGCCGCCAGTCACGCGTTCAACGCCGAGGCCGTCGACCTCAGGTCCCTGGCAGGCAGCGGCGTCGGCCAGGAACATGCCAGGCACGATGTCGGAAAAGGCCAGGCCCGCGGTATGCAGCTCCGCCTCGGTGGCGGTGTCTACACCTTCGCGGATGCGGACGATGAAGGGCGCGCCCCGGCTGTCGAAGAACGCCTCGATGGCGGCGATCGAAGCCATTGGGTCTGTCAGTTTGCGCGTGATGAAGGCGATGTTCGCCCACTCGATCCGAAGCCCGGTCGCCACGAGCGTAAGGCCCTCGAAGTCTCGCACTTCGCCGGCATCCGAGAGGCGGCCAAGCCGCCGCCACGCTTCGAAATAATTGCCGTCGCAGCGCGCGAGTTCCTCCGGCGTGGCGGTACCCATCACGCGGACTGTAGCCCGCCGGATTCCATGCGGCCAGCATTGGAGGGCGATGCCACGTACACTCCACTCCAGGGAGGCGACGATGGCGAATTACGTGCGGTTTCGACGGGGCGCTGGATCGATCGGCGCCGGGCTGCTCGAGGGTGAGCGCATCGCCGCCATCCGGGAGCCGTTCTGGGAAAGCACGGAGAAAACCGGCGAGGTGATAGCGCTGGGCGACGTGCGCCTGCTGGCGCCCTGCGCACCGCGGTCGGTCGTCTGTGTCGGCCTGAACTACGCCAGCCATCTCAACGGGCGTCCCATCCCGGATCCTCCCACGCTCTTCTTCAAGCCGCTGGCGAGCCTCGCCGGGCCCGACGACGAGGTCGTGCTGCCGGCCGATGCGGGACGCGTGGACCCGGAGGGCGAGATCGTCATCGTCATCGGCAAAGCGGTGAAGGGGGCGACCCGCGAGACAGCGGAGGCGGCGATCTTCGGCTACACCTGCGGTAACGATGTCTCCGCCCGCGAGTGGCAGAGAGCCGACGGCCAATGGTGGCGGGCGAAAGGCAGCGACACGTTTGGCGTCTTCGGCCCCACCATCGTCACCGGCCTCAAACACGACGAGATAGAGGTCTGGACGCGCGTCAACGGCGAGCAGGTCCAGCACGGGCGGTCGAACGAGCTCATCCGCGACATCCCCGAAATCGTCCGCCTCGTGAGCGCGGTCATCTCCCTCGTCCCCGGCGACATCATCTACACGGGCACGCCCGGCGACCCGAAGCCAATCACTCCCGGCGACACGATGGAGGTCGAAATCACGGGCGCCGGCATCCTGCGAAACAACGTCGTCTGAGCCACGCATCGCATCCGAGCCGCGACTGGTAAGGAGCGGGCGCATGCCTTTCGTACCTTCCGGTGGTGTTCCCACCGATTACGCCACACATCTGGAGCCCCTCGCGTTAGCGAGGGGTGATTGACGTCTGCGAAGACTTCGCCTTCGGAGCCGTCGACGTTAGTCGATGGGGAGGCGACCGCTCACCCGACGCGTCTGGCGCCGGTCGCAGGGACACGGCCCGCCGGCTAACGCCGACGGCTCCACAGGGCGCCTCCTCTACTGACCATTGCTCCGCCCGCTCGTACGCTTGCCCCGATGCTTGTCGTCCAAAAGTACGGGGGCACGTCCGTCGCGGACGCGGAACGTATCCGGCACGTCGCGGGG
>JBKKBS010000191.1:0-2581 GCA_046713815.1 Tepidiformaceae bacterium | reverse complement strand
CAGGACCCACGAGACACCAGCGGCGTGGCGAAAGAGCTCGTCGCGTGGAAGTTCGAAGTGATCCCATGAGAATGATTTTGGTACCGGACTGCATCGTAAGTACGAGCCTTCAGGGCTGGGGACATCGCGGTTTGACAAGGTGCACGATCAAGCGCGACACTTTTGACGGCTAACTAGGGCCTCGACCGGTTGGCACGTGGGTTTTTCGGAACCCGGTTGGCCTCTTCTGTGTACATCCTTTATCTCGATGAATCCGGCACCCATGAGCACGCCCGTTACTTTGTGGTAGCGGGCGTCGCGCTTTACGAGGCGGACACCTTCTATTTAGCTCAGGATCTCGACGGCCTTCAGGCGAAGTACTTTCCGGATACCACGGAGCCGATTGCATTCCACGCCTCTCCGTTGAGAGGGGCAGCCGGTCAGAGGAACGACCCCTATCCCGCCCTCGCTGCCGCCGACCGTAGGCGCCTCAGCGATGACATTTACGACGCGGTAGCCCGGTCGCAGGCTCGGCTTTTTGCGGTCGCAATGGACAAGGCCTATACCCTTGGTGATTGCTATGACCGTGGGTTCGAAGAGATAGTCAATCGATTCGATAGGATGCTCGGTCGTTTTCGCCGGCAAGGGCCATCGCAACGCGGACTCATTGTGGCGGCGGAGTCCAGCTACCGCCAGAATCTTGAGACACTCGCTCGTAAAATAGCCCGCGAAGGACATCGATGGGGTAGAACCCACAATCTCGCCGATATTCCTTACTTCGCTCCAGCGGCGAACACCCGATTGCTTCAGGTCGCCGATTTCGTCGCGAACGCGGTCTATGGACGGTATGAGGGAGGATATAGTCGAGACTTTGATCGCATCGCCTCTCGGTTCGATCAGGATGGCAACGAGATATACGGATTAGTACACATGCACCACGGCCGCGCTACTTGTTACTGTCCGGCCTGCATTGCGTGGCGGGCGAGGCCTCGACCAGCGGGCGCACGACTCATGGAAGATGAGCCGGAATCTGGGGATGGCGCGTGAACTCGTGACGGCCCGCTTCGCCGCGATGCCTCCCGGCCATGCGCGGTTGGCGGCACAAGAGCCGTTGCTCAGGTTGGTGCCATGACCGACGGCCCCGCGCCTGATCCACGCCTCCATCCCGCCTACTCCGACATCTCAACGTTCCTCCATCTTCCGTGGGTGCATGAGCCGGCGGCGATTGCGGCGGCCAAGCCGGACTTCGCCATCATTGGCGCGCCGTTCGACGTGGCCGTGACACATCGCCCGGGGGCGCGCTTTGGCCCGCGGGCCATCCGGGGGGCGGGCTACCTGACGATGTGGTCGTTCCACCATCTCGGCCTTGGCATCGAGCCGTTCAAGTACCTCTCGGGCATCGATGCGGGAGACGCGCTCTGCATCCCCGGGACGATTGAGCGCAGTCACGACGCCATCCGGGAAAAGGTGCGGTCGGTGCTGGAGGCGGCGCCGGGGTGCCGGCCAATCGTCCTCGGTGGCGACCACTCGATCACCTTCCCCTCGGCGGCGACGGTGGCCGACCACCACGACCGAAAGGTGGGAATCGTGCATTTCGACGCCCACGCGGATGCCGCCGATTCGTCCTGGGGTGTGTCGCTCAGTCACGGGACGCCGATGCGGCGGCTGATCGAGGACGGGCACGTCGCGGGGCGCAACTTCGTCCAGGTGGGCCTGCGCGGCTACTGGCCCCCGCCGGACGTGCTCGCCTGGATGGCCGAGCGAGGCATGCGCACCCACCTCATGTCCGAGATCGAGGAGCGCGGCTTCGACACGGTGTTGCGTGATGCGATCGAACAGGCGCTCGATGGGCCGGAGCTTGTGTACCTCTCCGTCGATGTGGACGTGCTCGACCCTGCGTTCGCGCCCGGCACGGGGACGCCCGAACCGGGCGGCCTCGACGCGCGGGAGCTTCTGCGAGCGGTGCGCCAGGTCGTGCTCCAGGTGCCGTTCGCGGGCATGGACGTGGTCGAGGTCTCGCCACCCTACGACGGCCCCGGCGGCATCACGGCGGAGGTCGCGCACCGTATCGTCTGCGAGGCCATCAGCGCGATGGCCGTGGTCAAGCGCGACGCCACTACCGATTGATGGGACCATCTTCGAGGGTTCGAATCGTGAATTCCGAATCGTGAATAGCCTCAGTCCCGGCGCACCCACGCCCCGTCGTCGATCATCAGGTTCTCCTCGACGATCACGCTGAAGCGCGTGGCGATATCGAAAAGGTTCTTCTCGTCCTCGAGCACGACGCGAATTTCGGGCGAGCGAGCGGACAGGCGCATGTCCTCCGGCGTCGCGAACCAGGTCTCGGCGAAGCCGTCGTAGGCGGGCTCGAAGCCGCTCCCGGAGAGGTCCGGCGCGAGGTTGATGACGTAGCGATGGATGCCCGGCACCTTGCGCGCGAGGCTCGCGTGGGTCGTCGTCCAGTACTTGCCGAAGTCCTCGCGGGACATCCCCGGCTTGCGCTTCGCGCCAAAAATCATCTTGTACATATCGCCCTCCTATGTCGGGGATCGTACGCATGTCGCCACCGGCCCTCGCTTACGCTTCGGGCTCTATTGGAGAC
>JBKKBS010000190.1:0-2659 GCA_046713815.1 Tepidiformaceae bacterium | reverse complement strand
ATCCAGGTGTACGTACGTTACGCCCCGTCGGTGAGCCTCGGCCTCGATCGGATCTTCCTCAGCCTCTTCCTTGTACGCGAGCAGGTCCTGGTGACGGAAGAGCGCGTTGTCGTCCACTTCGAACTTGGCGTCTGCCGCGATGACCTTGCCGTCACCAGTCACCACCAGTGGATTGATCTCCGCCAACGCGGCGTCGGTCTCCACAAACGCTCGATACAGCTTCTCGCCCACTGCCGCGAGTTGCCGCGCGTGGGACGCGTCGAGCTTGGCCTGGGCGACCAGTCTCCGCATCTGGAAGGCCAGCGGCCCAAAGGCGGGATCGATCTCGAGCCGAGCAATCGCTTCTGGCTCGTGCTCCGCGACCTCCTCAACATCAACTCCGCCGCGGGCGCTTGCCATCATGACCGGCCGTTTGCTCGCCCGGTCGACAACGAGCGCGAGGTAATATTCGCTCTTTATGTCGATCGCCTCCTCGACGAGCACTCGTTGGATCAGAAAGCCTTTGAAGGAGCGCCCCAAGATGTCACTTGCGTGCTGGGCCGCTTGCTCGGGTGTGTCGGCCAGCTTGATGAGCCCCGCCTTACCTCGCCCCCCCGCATGGGCCTGGGCCTTCACGACGACGCGCCCCATCGCTCGCGCCGCGTCGGCTGCGGCCTCGGGTGTCTCGGCCATCATCCCTCGTGGGACGGCGATGTCAAAGCGGGAGAAGATCTCCTTCGCCTGGAACTCGTACAGCTTCACATCATCCTCGAAGCGTTTGGTGTTGCCTCCGTGTCCTAGAACACGAAGCAGGTTGCCGGGATCGTGCTAGCCTGGCGGCCAGGTGAACGGTCGCCCGCCGAGCACGTGTACGTGCAGATGGAAGACCGTCTGCCCCGCGTCGACGCCGTGATTGACGACGACGCGGTATCCGGACTCGTCCACTCCTTCGGTACGGGCAATGTTGGCCGCGACGAGCAACAGATGGCCGAGCAGTCGCTCTTCCGGAGGCTGCGCGGTTGCCAGGGACGAGACATGCTCGCGTGGAATCACCAGGATATGCGTTGGAGCACGGGGGTTCAGATCGCGAAATGCGACGACACGCTCATCCTGGTACAGCAAGGTCGATGGGAGCTCGCCAGATGCGATGCGGCAAAAGACGCAGTTGGGCATCGCCGCCATCTCCGCGGGCCCGATCCCCGCGCAGCGCGGTCACGGTCGACCCTCTTCTGATGATACGCGGCCATCGGTGGGGTTGCCAGACGCGTTCGCACACCGTACCCGCACCCCGGTCCGACACACGTTGTCCAAGCGCCTTGGCCGACCCTGCCCGATGTCACCGCGACTTCCAGCAGCCCGCTGTTCCAAAGCAGCACGACATGCAGTTCAACGATAGTCCCTGTCCAGGCCCCCAGACGCGAATAGGGCGAGCGCCGCCAACACCGGCCCTACCGTCTCGGCGCGAAGCACACGCACACCTAGTCCGAACGTCGTCGCGCCGGAAGCACGGGCCAGGTCGACTTCGGCTTCTGAGAAGCCTCCTTCTGGCCCAACGAATAGGGCGGCGCTGCCCTCGCTCGAAAGGGCTCCAAGGGCGCGTGTCGGCCCCATGTTCGTCTCCCGCTCCCAGGCGAAAAGTCTAACGTCTTGCTCTGACCCGCGCTTTAGCGCCTCTGCCAGCGAGACGGGCGGGACCAGATCGGGGATGCGACCACGCTCGCTCTGCTCCGCAGCTTCGCGGATGATGGTGCGCCAGCGCCTGAGTTTCTCGTCGCCGACGTCCGAGAGCTTCGCAAGACTTCGTTCTGTTCTCACCGGGACGAACGTCGACACGCCGACCTCCGTCCCTTTTTGCAACACATGCTCGAATCGCTCACGTGCCAAAAGCGCTTGATAGAGCGTCAGCCTCAACGCCGGCTCGCCTCGAACGGCCCGGGAGATCACCACCTCACCCCGTACTTCTCGGCCATCCACCGTACACAAGCGCACCTGGAGCTCACGGCCATCGCCCTCCAGCAGCACGATCTCTTCGCCGACACGGAGGCGCAGCACGCGGGCTATCTGATGGGCGACCTCACCGTGAAGAGCAATATCCGTCTCGCGAAGCGACCCAGGAGGTACGAAGAAGCGGTGTAACGTCATCTGCCTACTTCGTGAGGAGAAGCCGCGGTGACGCGTGTGTGTTCTGGGTCGGCTGCGGGCGCCTGAGCACGAGTGCAACCCAATCGCCTTCTTGCACTGTGCGTTCGTGCAGCCACCCGCTTTGTGAGAGGTGAACTCGGAAGTCCGGCTCGGCATCCGCCAGCACTCCCGAAAGGATCGCCACTCCGCCTGGCTTCAACACGGAACGAATGGAGCCTTGCAGATCGCGAAGCGCGCGTACGGTGATGTTGGCGGCGACCAAATCGATTGATTCGCCACGCACTCGGTCGGTCGGAAGGGAGCCGCAAGCTACCTCGAACGAGTCCGCGACTCCGTTGCGCCGAGCGTTCTCGGCGGCGACTTCCACCGCGACGCTCTCGACGTCCAGGCCCAGCACGTGTCGGGCACCCAGCTTGAGCGCCGCGATTGCCAGAATCCCCGATCCCGTGCCGAGATCTAGGACATCAATTCCCCTGGCCGCATGGTCTTCCAGGACGCGGAGGCACAGACGAGTCGTGGGGTGGAGTCCGGTGCCGAA
>JBKKBS010000189.1:0-7984 GCA_046713815.1 Tepidiformaceae bacterium | reverse complement strand
CGTACTCGTCCTTGAGGCGCTCGGCCTCGGCGTTGGCGACTTCGAGCATGCGCACCACTTCGGGAGTGGTATAGACCTGCACGACATCGTGCTGGAGCCGCGGCTGCGCCTGCAGCACCTGGCCGACACGCTCGCGCAGGCGGTTCATATAGACGTTGAGCTTCTGGAGGACCTGCTCCGCTAGCCCGCCCTGCAGGCCGACGAGCGCGGCGAGCACATGGGGCACGCCCCACTGGCTGTTGCGCTGCTGGCGCACAATTTCCTGCGACTCCGAGAGAACGCGTTGTGCCTGCTCGGTGAATCTGTCTTGTCGCATCATGTTATGTAACCTCTATTCTGGGGGACGCGCCGTTACGGGCTGAAGTCCATTTGGTCTTAGGTGCTCGTGCCCAAATAAGGGGCAGGCAGGCGGGTGCCGCGGAGTTTGGCCAACTCGGCGCGGGTGGTTTCGAGCTCGGACTGGATTTGCCGAAGTTGTTCGGACATGCGGAGGATGATGTCGACGCCGGCGAGGTTGACGCCAAGTTCGTCGATCAGGCGCTGGGCGGTGCGGATGCGGTTGATGTCGCTGTTGGAGTACATGCGGATGTTGCCGGGCGTGCGCTTGGGCTCGAGAAAGCCGGCGCGCTCGTAATAGCGGAGGGTCTGCTGGTGCATGCCCACGAGGCGGGCGGCGATGGAGATGACGTAAATCGGGTCGTCGTCGGGCATGGCGCCGACCGCGTGACGAGTGCGGTCGTCCGGGGCGGTCATTGGGCGCCTCCTCGCTCCGTGGCGGCGGCGCTACCGACCTGCTCGCGCATGGCGCGCAACTCCTCAACGTGCTTGCGCTCGTCCCCGGAGAGGCGTTCCGGCAACTGAATACGGACGCGGACGAGAAGGTCGCCGCGGCGGTCACCGGAGCCGAGGACGGGCATGCCCTTGCCGCCAAGGCGGATCTGGCGTCCGTTCTGGGTGAGTTCGGGGATGCGGAGCGCCACCTTGCCAGTCAGCGTCTGGACCTCGACCTCGCCACCAAGGATGGCATCGAGATAGGGGACATCGATGTCGATATGGAGGTCGTCGCCACGGCGCTCGAAGCGGGCGTGGGGTTGGACGGCGACGACCAGGTAGAGGTCGCCGGCAGGGCCGCCGTTCACACCGGGGCGGCCTTCGCCAGCCATGCGCACGCGCGAACCGGTCTTGACGCCGGCCGGGACTTTCACTTCGAGGCGGCGGGGGCGTAGCACCTGGCCCGCGCCATCGCAGGTATGGCAGACGGCTCCGGCAATTTCGCCGGAGCCGCCGCAGACGGCGCAGGGCTCCTGCGTCTGGAGATTGACCGTGCGGGTGGTGCCACGGAAAGCCTCTTCGAGGGTAACGTCGACGGGCGTCTCGATGTCCTGGCCGCGGCGGGCGGCGGGGGCGCCCCGCGGCCCGCCCCGCTCGCGGCGAAAGAGGTTGTCGAAGATGGAGCCGAAGTCGCCGCTGCCGTCGGAGGAAAACGTTTGGCCGCCTCCGCCCTGGCGCGCCCAGCCCGCGGACGACTGTTGCTTCCGCATCTCTTCGATCTGGTCTCCGTGCTCCCACTTGTCGCCGTAACGATCGTACTTCTTGCGCTTGTCGGCATCGCTGAGGACCTCGAAGGCGGCGGTCGCCTCCTTGAAGCGTGACTCGGCGGATTTGTCGTTGGGGCTGACATCCGGGTGGTATTTACGCGCGAGCTTGCGGTAGGCGCTGCGCACCTCCTTGTCGGAGGCGTCACGCTTGATGCCAAGGGTGTCGTAGAAGTCTCGAGCCATGCCGGCATCCAGCGTATCAGGGCCGTTGGCACATCACAAGCCAAGTTGAATGCAGAGAACTTGATAGTTCTCTACGCAGATCGCTTGGTGGTGGCAGCCGCCTCAGGGATACTGATGGTTGCCTTAACCGCGTCCTTTGAAACCAAACACGGCCCGGCGGCGTTGGATAATCACCACGCAAGCGCGTGGCGGGAGGGGCAACGTGAAAGGCAACCGGGTTCTGCTGGCGCTGGGGGCGCTCGCGGTCATGACCATCGCCATGGCGTGTGGCGACGATGACGACAGGGCGGGGCGGAACGCCGAGTCGGCTGCCTCGTCGGCGAGCGGAGACACAGCGGGCGAGAAGGACCAGTCACTCCTCAATGCGCTCGCGCCCGCTAGCGGCGGAGGCGGCAATGCGAACGCATCCACGGCACTCGATCGCAAGATCATCTTCACGGCCGGTATCACGCTCTCGGTGGAGGATGTGCAGGCCGCATTCAACGAGGTGAGCCGCGTGGCGGTGTCGACCGGGGGATTCGTGGAAAAGTCGAGCTTCGGAAACGGCGGCGAGGGTCGGGATCGGGCCGCGTCCCTCACCATCCGGGTGCCGGCGAGCACCTACCAGGGAACGCTCTCGGGCCTGCGGGAGCTGCGAGGTGGGACGGTGAAGACGGAGAGTTCGAAGTCGAGCGAGGTGACGGACCAGTACACGGACCTCCAGAGCCGTCTGCGGAACCTTGAGCGCACGGAACAGCAATACCTGGGCCTGCTGGGGCAAGCGAAGACTATCCCGGACATTCTCACCGTGCAGGACCGGCTCGACAGCGTGCGCTTGCAGGTGGAGCAGATCCAGGGCCGACTGAAGCTGCTCGATGACCAGACCGACCTGGCGACGATCGACGTGACGCTAATGCCCGTGCCGCTGGCGAAGGCGGGCGGTGACGGGCCGAAGGCAGTGAGCGAGGCGTTCACGGACGCATGGGCGTGGTTCAGCGAGGCATCGCGGTACGTCGTGGCCGGCCTCGCGGTGCTGGCGGTAGCGGCGGTCTTCCTCGCGTTACCCGCGGGAGTCGTGCTCGCGATTGCCGTCGTGGTAGCGCGGAGGAGTCGGGCGGCGCCGGTGTGATGGCGGCGCCTGTCGCCTCGGTCGCCGCCTCCCAGCGGCGGTACGGCTGCGTACCGGCGGGAGTCGTGCGCGCGATCACCGTCGTGCTCGCGCGGCGGCTGCGCTGTCCACCCAGGGCCGCCGCCGTCCGGCGTCGGCACTGGTGCATACCGGCCGCTTACGCTCGCGAGGATCGGCGATTGTTCTTTACAGGAGCGGGTATAGCATCGAACTGCCTCGTCATGCGGGGCTGCGCCCGAATGCGAACCCTCAATTACGTCTTCTCCGTCATCTCCATCGTGCTCGGGCTCGCGCTCGTGCTGTTCGTTGTCACGCAGACGGACGAATGGAGTCTGGTGACGACGGTGGATGTGCGCAAATGGAGCATCGGCACGGCGATTGGCGTGGTGTTGGTGTTGAACGGGGCGATCCGGCTGTGGTTCGCACAGGACGACAACTGATGCCATGCTTGTGGAGCATTTCGCAGACTGAGCAGAGTCTCCTCTGATGGCGAACCAGCCCTCCTATCTCGTCCCAATCTCCGATTCGCCGGCCAGCCTGGAGGCCGTGGATATGGCCTGCGGCCTGGCGAAACAGCGCAAGGCGCGCGTCTACACGGTGCACGTAATCGAGGTCCTCCGCTCATTGCCGCTGAACGCAGGCATGGAGACGGAGGCACGTCGTGGCGAACAGATCCTGCGCAAAGCGGAGGAGATCGCCTCCCACGCGGGCTGCCATGTGGAGGCCTCGCTCGTGCAGGCACGCGATGCTGGCCAGGCGATTGTCGACGAAGCCCGGGACCGGGGCGTGGACGCGATCATCATCGGCGTGGGATACAAGCGCATCATCGGGTCGTTCCAGATCGGGCGGACGGCGGATTATATCTTGAAGAACGCGTCCTGCCAGGTCTGGGTGGTGCGCCAGGCCGTGAACCCGGCAACCGGACAGCGGCACGGAGAGTAGCGAATGAACGTCCTGATCATGGGCTGCGGGCGGCTCGGCGCCAGCATTGCGACAAAGCTGGATTCTGGTGGTCACACCGTGACCGTGCTGGATCTGAACCCGGCCTCCTTTCGACGCCTGCCGGAGACGTTTCGCGGTACCCGCGCAATCGGCAACGGCATGGATGGGCCCGTATTGGAGCGAGCCGGCGTGCAGAGCGCGGACGCGTTTATGGCCGTGACGCAGGGAGACAACCGGAACTACTTTGCCAGCCAACTGGCGAAGGAGATCTACCATGTGCCCCGCGTCCTCTGCCGAATATACGACCCTGTGCGGGAGCAGATCTTTCGCGAACTCGGACTGGAGACGTTCAGCCCAACGAGCGTCGGCTCGAAGGTGATGGTCGACATGCTCCTTGGCGAGCAGGGGGAGAAGTAGCCGTGTACATCATCATTGGCGGCGGAGGGAAGGTCGGCTTCCATCTCGCCCTGGAGCTGCTCCAATCCAACAACGAAGTGCTGATCATCGAACGCGACGGCGCGCGCGCGGCGGCCATTGCCGAGGAGTTGGGCGGCAACGTCCTCGCGGGCGACGGTTGCGAGGCGACCGTGCTCGACTCGGCCGGCGTGGCGCGGGCGGAGCTGGTGGCGGCCGTCACGGGGGACGATGAAGATAACCTCGTGATTTGCGAAATCGCCCGCCGTCGAGGCGTGCCGCGCACGATCGCGCGGATCAACAACCCGAAGAACGAACTGCTTTTCAAGAAGCGCGGGATCGAGACCACGATCTCCGCGACGCAAGCGGTGCTGGCGCAGATAGAGCAAGAGTTGCCGATGGCGCCGGTGATCCCGCTCCTCCAGCTGCATAGTGGCCTTGAGCTGGTGGAGATGAAGCTGCCGGAAACGTCGCCCGCGATCGGGCGTTCGGTACGGGAGGTCTTGTTGCCGCCGGAGTCGCTCATCTCGCTTATCGTCGACCCGGGCGGTGTGCCGCGCATCCCAAACGGCGAAACGCGCCTGCATGCCGGAGACGCGCTCGTACTGGTGACGCGCAACGAGAGCTTGCCGATGCTGCGCGAGGCGCTGATCGGCTCGACCCACGGTCTCGATACGTAGGGGAGGGCGAATGCGCCTGGCATATCTCGGTCCCCCGGGTACTTTTGGCGAGGAAGCAGCGCTGCGTTTCGCGCCGGAGGCGGAGCATCTCCCGTTCCCGTCTCACGCCGCGGTGGCGGCGGCCGTGGAATCGGGGATGGCGGACGCGGGCGTGGTGGCGATCGAGAACTCGCTCAGCGGGTCCGTTGCGGAGTCGCTCGACATCCTCATCCATGATACGTCGCTGCAAATTCAGAACGAACTCGTGCTGCCGATCGAGCACAATCTTGTGGCGAGGCCGGGGACGCGGGCGGACGCCGTCAAGGTGATCTACTCGCACCCACAGGCGTTCGGGCAATGCCGCAAGTTCCTCGCGCGATGTTTCCCCAGGGCGCAGCACGAGGCGGCGCTCTCCACGGCGGAAGCCGTCGGGTTGGCGATGCGCCGCGACGAGGGCGACGCGGCGGGCATCGGCACGGTGCGGGCGGCTAATCTCGCCAACGCGGAGATCCTGGCGCGAGGCATCCAGGACGCGGCGAACAATGCCACGCGTTTCGTTGTCCTCGGGCGGGAGAAAACGGCTCCCACGGGCCACGACCGCACGTCGATCGCTTTCACGTTCGCGATGGACCGGCCGGGTTCGCTGGCCGGAGTACTCAACCTTTTCGCGGACCGCGCCATGAACTGCACCAAGATCGAGAGCCGTCCGACGCGCGAGGTGTTCGGCGAATACGTGTTCCTGATCGACTTCGAGGGGCACCAGGAAGATGTCCCGGCGCGGGGAGTGCTGGAAGCGATCGGCGACCTGACCCAGGACCTGAAGGTGCTTGGCAGCTATCCGCGCTGGCGGTGAGGCCGACCTGCGGGACCGCTCTTGAGGTAGCGCCCACCTGGACTGAATGCTCCGGTCTTCGAACCAGAGTACGGACTTCGCCAGCCGGGGGTACTTGCGAATCCGTCCGCTTCGCGCAACGATCGATAGCGATGGCAATGCAGGACGAGATCTACGAGGCGATCCACGGGGCGGTCGCGGAGGGTCAGCCGGTGGCCCTGGCGACGGTGGCGCGGACGCGCGGCTCCACGCCGCGTAAGACCGGGGCGAAAATGGTCGTCCGCGGGGATGGCACGTTCTTCGGCACGATCGGCGGCGGCTGCGGCGAGGCGGAGGTCTGGCAGGAAGCGATGGAAGTGCTCGCGGGCGGCAAGGCGCGGATTGTGACGGTTGACCTCACGCAGCCCACGGACGGCGACGACAAGATCTGCGGCGGCCTGATGGATGTGTTCGTCGAACGCATCGGATGAGACCGGAAGTTTCAGACTTCTAACTCTCGCGAGCGTTGTCCAGCCGCGCAGGGTTGCCGACTCTCTCTATATGACGGTGCGCGTTACTTCGCTGGTGAGCGGGGGCTTGCTGCTTCTCGGTATGGCGCTGCTCGGCGGGACACGAGGTGGCATAACGCCATCCGCGGTGGCAACGACCGCTGACGTGAGCATCCTCGCGGGCGGCTTCTCTCCCGCGACGATCACGGTGGACGTGGGAACCACCGTGACCTGGACGAACAACTCCACCACGCCCCAGACGGCCACGGCGCAGATTCCGGGCCCGGATCCGAACTTTTTCTCGAGCGGGTGGATTTACGCTGGGAACAGCTACAGCCGAACGTTCACGGTAGCGGGCACCGTCCCCTACAAGTCGCTCACGACGGGTTTGCTGGGCACGATCATTGTGAGCGGCGGCGGCGCCACGCCAACGAACACGCCACCGGGCGGAGGTGGTGGTGGCGGGAATAGCGTGGCCATTGAGGCTGGGGGCTTCTCCCCCGCGACCCTGGCCGTGAACGTTGGCGATACGGTCACCTGGACGAACAACTCGAGCGCTCCACAGACGGCCACGGCGCAGATTCCGGGCCCGGACCCGAACTTCTTTTCGAGCGGATGGATATACACCGGCAACAGTTTCAGCCGCACGTTCACCGTGGCCGGGACGGTGCCATACAAGTCACTCACCACGGGGCTGACGGGGACCATCATCATCGGTGGTGGCGGCGCCACGCCCACGCCGGCGCCCGCGAACAGCCCGACGGCCACTCCCACACCCCCGCCCGGGAGCACTCCGACGAACACGCCAACCCCAGCGCCGGGCGCGACAAGCACCCCCACGCCTCAGCCCGGGGCCACCAGCACGCCCACCCCATCCGGGGGGTCAAGCGCGACGCCGACGCCAACTCGCACTCCGGCGCCCGCACCCACCGCCACCGCCACACCCAGCACGAACAACGTCTCGATCACGAGTTCGGGCTTTAGCCCGCAGTCGATCACCGTGAGCCAGGGGACAACCGTGACCTGGACGAACAACACAAAGACCCCGCAGACCGTGAACCACGTTACGGCCAAATTCCTGAGCGGGTTCGTATTTGCGGGCAAGAGCTGGTCGTTCACGTTCGCGACCGAGGGCGTATTTCAGTACAAGTCGGTGACCGGGGGATTCGCCGGGACCGTGACCGTAAACTCGGGAGGTGGCGGAGGAAGCTCGTTGCCGTTTTCGCCGATGGGGCCAGGTTGGAACCTGGTGACGTATGGCGGCGGCGCCGGAGACACGGCGCAGGCGCTGTCGCAGCTCGGGACCGATTGGACGGCCGCGTACCATTGGGACGGCTTGAAGTGGCGACGGTTCTTCCGGCCGGGGATCGCGCCCGCATTCCTGAACACACTGACGACGCTGACGCCGGGGCAGCCGCTCTGGATCCTGGCGACGACAGCGATACCGTAGTCCAGGAGTCGGCGGTGATACCGCGCTCGGAACGCACACGGCAATCCCCGGTAAATGGCGCGGGGCACGGGAGCCGCTATCCTGTACGATAGAGGGAGGCCCAGTCCGGGCCAGGTGATGGGATTATGTTTGGCTCTCTTGGCGCCCCAGAGCTATTGATCATCGGTGCGATCGTGCTCCTGCTCTTCGGAGCGGGGAAGGTGAGCGGACTCGGGAAAGACCTCGGTTCTTCGATCAAGGAGTTCCGCCGGGCGGTGAAGGACGAGGACAAGGTGGAACCGCCGCCCGTGCAGCAGGCGCAGCAGTACAC
>JBKKBS010000188.1:0-4489 GCA_046713815.1 Tepidiformaceae bacterium | reverse complement strand
GCCGTCGCATTTTTCTCCGCTCACATAGACTGAGCCGAGCGTGCATGACTTTGAACTCATCACGAACGTAGCGATCGCGCTCGGCCTTGCGCTGGCGGGCGGGCTCGCGGCGCGCGCCATCCGCCTCTCCCCGATCGTTGGCTACCTCGCGGCGGGCGTGGTCATCAGCCCGTTCACGCCTGGTTACGACGCCAACTCCGACCAGATCCGGGAGCTCGCGGAGCTCGGCGTGATCTTCCTCATGTTCGGCGTGGGACTGCACTTCAATCTCCGGGACCTCATTGCGGTGAAAGGCATCGCCATCCCCGGCGCGGCGATCCAGGTCACCGTGGCATCGGCTCTTGGCACGGCTATCGGGCTGGTGTTCGATTTGCCCCTGCGCGAGGCGCTGGTCCTCGGGTTGGCGATCAGCGTCGCGAGCACCGTCGTCCTTATCCGCTCGCTCGAAGAGCGCGGGCTCATGGACACCGTCCACGGGCGCGTGGCGGTGGGCTGGCTCGTGGCGCAGGACGTGGTAACGATCCTCTTCCTCGCCCTCCTCCCCAGCCTCGACCCCGAGTCCTCCGGCAACGGCCTCTCCGAGATCGCCTGGGCGATCGGAAGGGCGGCCGTGTTCATCGGCCTGATGGCGGTCGCCGGTGGCCGCATTATCCCCTGGTTGCTGATGGTGGTGGCGCGCACGGGCTCTCGCGAGCTGTTCATCCTCACCGTCGTCGCCACCGCCCTCGGGATCGCGACCGGCGCCACGGCCTTCGGCCTCTCGGTGGCGCTCGGCGCGTTCGTGGCGGGGGTAGCGATCAGCGAGAGCGAGACGAGCCACCAGGTGGCCGCCGACGTGATCCCGCTGCGTGATGCTTTCGCGGTGCTCTTCTTTGTATCGGTGGGGATGCTACTGGATCCGGGGGTGATCGCCGACAACGCGGGCCTCTTCGTGACGGTGGTGATCGCCGTGCTGGTGGGCAACGCCCTCATCGCTGTTGTTACGGCCGGGTCGTTCGCCTATCCGGGCCGGACGGCCCTGGTTGTTGGCGCGGGGCTCGCACAGATCGGCGAGTTCTCGTTTATTGTCGCCGACGAGGGGCGTCAGCAGCACCTCGTCAACGATGGCACGTACAATGTGATCCTCGGCGCGGCGGCGGTCTCGATCACGGCTAATCCGCTCGCGTTCGCTTCACTGCCGTTTCTCGAACGAGCGCTACGCAGCGTCCCGTTCGCCTGGCGGATCATCGACCGTCGCCGCGAGGGGCCTGACGCCCCCGAGATGCCTCGCGACGCACACGTCGTAGTCGTCGGTTACGGTCGCGTGGGCGAACTCACGGGTCACGCGCTGCTCTCGCTGGGCGTCCCCTTTGTCGCCGTTGATTCGGACATGGACCGGGTGCATCGGCTCGTCGCGGCAGGCGTCCCAGCGCTGTGGGGCGATGCCGCGAACCCCGAGGCCCTCGAGCGCGCTGGCGTCGCCCACGCGAGTCTCGTCGTTGTCGCCGCGCCCGACGCCCAAACGCGCCTCATTGCCACGCGCAACATCCGCCGCATCAACGCCCGCGTTCCGCTGGTGGTGCGCGGCCAGAACGCCGAGGAAGCAAGCGCGCTACGGGCGTTGGGCGCCCAGGAAGTGGTCGTGCCGGAATACGAAGGCGGGCTCGAACTCATGCGCCAGGCGCTCGTCGCACTCGGCTACGACAGCGAGGAAGCGCTCCATCTGTCGCTTGCCGCCCGTGACGTCGCCTACCAGGCGGCCGCCACCGATCACCGGGAAGGAGGTGGTTGAGGGCTGGCTACGGTAACTTCTTGGGCCTGGCCGGTTGTTCGTGCTACACGTCCGGCCCCATTGTTATGACGGGGGCACACAACGAGCGGAGGGAAATCGTATGACCGCGGGCAACATCGCATTCGAGCATGGCGCCATCGAGCAGTTGATCGCCGACGGCTTCATCTCGCGCCAGAAGCACCCGGAGGCAGAACTCTACATCTACAACTACACGCCAAAGGCGCAGTACGAACGGGTGTGGACGCCCGAGACGCTCGCCTGCCGTGGACTCATCCTCGACGGCGACGGGCATGTGCGCGCTCGGCCGTTCCGCAAGTTCTTCAACCTCGAAGAGCACGAGGGCGATCTCCCGCTGGAGCGGTTCGAGGTTTTCGAGAAGATGGATGGCAGCCTCGGCATCTCCTATCGCATCGGTGACCGGGTGCGCATCGCCACCCGCGGCAGCTTCACGAGCGAGCAATCGAAGCGTGCCCAGGCGATGCTCGACCAGCGCTATGGTCATGTGGAGCTCGACCCGGCGCTGACATACCTCTTCGAGATCATCTATCCCGAGAACCGCATCGTGATCGACTACGGCGTCATGGAGGACCTCGTCCTGCTGGCCGTCGTGGACATCGAGACAGGGATCGAGTTGCCACCACCGGAGATCGGCTTCCCGGTCGTGCGCCGCTACGACGGCGTGGCCGACATCGCCACGCTGCGCGACCTGGAGGAGGAGAACCGCGAGGGCTTTGTCGTGCGCTTCGTCGAATCGAACCTGCGGCTGAAGGTGAAGTTCACGGAGTACGTGCGCCTCCACCGCCTGATCACGGGCGTGAACGAGCGCTACATCTGGGAGCTGTTGCGTGACGGCGTCCCGCTAGAGCCCCTCTTCGACCGCGTGCCGGACGAGTTCAACCGGTGGCTGCGGGCCACGATCGGCGGACTCGAGGCCCAGTATCGCGCCGTCGAGGAGCTGTGCCGCGCGCAGTTCAAGAACCTCGGCGACCGCAAGGCCACTGCCATCTACTTCACGACACAGTGCGACCACCCGGCCGTCCTGTTCCGGATGCTCGACGGCAGGGAATATGGCGACATCATCTGGAAGATGCTCAAGCCGGCGGCGGCGCAGCCGTTCAAGCAGGACGAGGAGTGAGCGAGATGAAGAAGGTGATCATCCTCAAGGGCCTCCCGGCCTCGGGAAAGTCGACATGGGCGAAAGAGCAGCTCGACGCCCAACCGGGCGCCTACAAGCGCATCAATAAGGATGCCTTGCGCGCCATGCTCGACAACTCCCATTGGAGCAAAGGCAACGAGAGGTTCGTCCTGCGGCTCCGTGACCAGCTCATCCTCGCCGCGCTCGAAGACGGCAAGCATGTGATCGTCGACGACACGAACCTCCATCCCAAGCACGAGCAGCAGATCCGTCAGCTCGTCAAGGGCCATGCAGAGGTCGAGGTACGCATGTTCGAGGCGGATGTCGAGGAGTGCGTGGAGCGCGACGCGGACCGAGCGAAGCCCGTCGGTGCGAAGGTCATTCGCGACATGCACCGGCAGTTCATCGCGCCCGCCGCGAAGACGTACGCTCCGCCCGCGGCCGGTCTCCCTGACGCCGTGCTCTGCGACCTCGATGGCACGCTCGCGCTGCTCAACGGCCGCAATCCCTACGACGCCTCCGTCTGCGAGCAGGACGCTCTCAACCCGGTGGTCGCGGGCATCATCCGCGCAATGGGCGACGGCACCCGCCTTGTGCTCGTCTCCGGCCGCGAAGACCGCCATCGCCCCCAGACCGAGCGCTGGCTCGCCAGCCACGGCATCACCTACGACGCCCTCCACATGCGCGCTACCGGCGACAACCGCCGCGATGCGATCATCAAGGAGGAGATCTTCGACGCCCACATCCGCCCCCACTACGCCGTCCGCTTCGTGCTCGACGACCGCAACCAGGTGGTGGCGATGTGGCGGCGCCTGGGGCTCGTGTGCCTGCAAGTCGCCGAGGGCGACTTCTAGCGGCTATTGGTCGCCGGATGTAGGGCCGAATTGCTATACGGCCCTACACACCGACCCCTTGCGAGCCGCGCGACGGTTGATCAGAATGCCGGGCGTGCGCACGCGAAGGCCAAGGCGTCTGGCGACCCGCGACTATCATCGCTTGGGCATCTATTTCGTGACCATCGTGACTGCGAACCGCTTCTGCCTGTTCGGGAACGTAACCGACACGGGGACGATGGAACTGAACGGCGCTGGACGAATCGTTGTCGACGAATGGATGCACACCGTTGAATTGCGGCCAAACGTTCGCCTCGACGAGTTCGTCGTCATGCCCAACCATCTACACGGCCTGATTCACATGGTTCGGGATGCCAGTGCGCCCAACAGCCACGAACACGAGGGATTCGCGTCACCTTCCCAATCGCTCGGAGCCATCGTCAGAGGATTCAAGGGTGCCGCCACTAAGCAAGTGAACGCGGTGCGCAACTGGGAATACGGATCCATCTGGCAGGACAACTTCCACGACCACATTGTTCGCGGCGCCGCCGATCTCGTGAGGATTCGAGAATACATTCGCCTCAACCCGAGCCGTTGGGACAAAGGACCACGAAAATCCCGAAGCCTACCCTGACGACTTCGAACTTTCGTTTTGGAACGAACATTGAGTGTGCACATGTAGGGCCGTATTGCAATACGGCCCTACACACGATCCCCGCTCCTCCCCCTCCCGTGTAGACTCCCCATATG
>JBKKBS010000187.1:0-2687 GCA_046713815.1 Tepidiformaceae bacterium | reverse complement strand
GTGCACGCCCTCGATCTCGGTCTCCTTGCGGTGCGCCGCTTCCTCGACGTCCTTCAACGGTCCGTGCAGCGACGGCTCGTGGCTCACGACAATAGGGGCGCCACCGGGCCCGGTCACCTCGATGCGGACGTGGCAGTGCCGGCCGTCGTGGCGATGCCGATGCGGCATCTCGACGAGGACTCGGCACCCCACGATCCCCGCATGGAACTGTTCCAGCCAGGCGATGCGTTTTCTGATGTCCGCCTCGAGGGCATCGGAATGCGCGAGGCCGCGGAACGTGACTTGGGTGGGAATGAGTGTCATGGCGCTTCTCCTGTTACGCGCGTACCCGCAAATCGGCCAGCGATTCGTCACGGTGGTTGCGTCGAATGGCTGTCGCAATCAGTGGGGCCACGCTGGTAACTTCGAGGTGCGCCACCGGCGGCGGCTCGATCGTCACCGTGTCGGCGGCGATGAGGCGGGTGAGCGGCAGCTTCCGCAGGATCTCCCGCGCGCGGCCGACCAAGAGCGCATGAGTTACCGCCACCGCGATGGGCTCGACTGCGCCAGCCGCGCGGAGCGCGCCAATAGCGGCCTCGAGCGTTCCGCCCGTGCTCAGCATGTCGTCAACGACGAGCGGCAGCCGGCCGCGTACGTCGCCAATGACCCCGTGTGCTTCGACCTCTTCACCATTCAGTCGCGTTTTGTGGACGAAGGCCATCGGCACCTGCAGCAGACGGGCATACTCACGCGCACGCTTCACGGCGCCGAGATCGGGCGCGACCACCACCGAGTTATCGCGCATCGAGGGCGCGGCAGCGCGCGCCAGAAGCGGCACGGCGGTCAGATGGTCGATCGGGATGTCGAAGAACCCTTCGATAGCTGGGGTGTGCGCATCGATCAGCATCAGCCGGTCGAAGCTGGCGGTCGCGATGACGTTGGCTGCCACGCGTGCGCCGAGAGACCGGCGGTCGGTTCGGCGGTCCTGCCGTGCGTAGCCGAAGTACGGGATCACTGCGGTCAAGCGGGCGGCTGCCGCGCGGCGGCAGGCGTCGGCGAGGAGGAGCAGTAGCATCAGGTGCTGCTCGACGGGCGGGCTGGTCGACTGCAGCAGATAGAGGTCGCGTCCGCGGACCGACTCGCGAATGTCGATCTGCATCTCGCCGTCAGGAAAGCGCCGGCACTCATACGCGGCTGGTGCCACCCGGAGCGTTTCGCACACCTCGGCGCCGAGACGCGCGCTTGCGGGGCCGACAAACACCGTCATTCGACCGTCCACGTCTACCTCCCTGTTCCGCCGTATGTGCGATCTCTGGATGCAGCCCCCGCGCCAATCGGCGGATGACAGCAGACACTCCTCGTGGCCGTTGCGCGGTGGCAGTCCGGTTGCATTGTCCCGATCAATTGCGATCAGGAGTCGATGCCATGCGCTTCAAAAACCGTGAGGAGGCGGCCACCCTGCTCGCGGACCGCCTTGCCGTCTATCGGCGACAGCACCCGCTCGTGCTGGGGGTCCCGCGCGGCGCCGTGCCGATGGCGTCCCTCATTGCCGATGCGCTCGGCGGCGACTTGGATGTGGTGCTCGTCCGGAAACTGCGGGCGCCAGGGCAGCCAGAACTCGCGATTGGGGCGGTGGATGAGGCAGGAGCCGTCTTGAAAGGCGAATACTTCGATATCGCGTCCGACGAGGACCTGCGCGAAGAAGTCCGCACCCAGCAGGAAATACTCCGCAAGAGACGGGAGTTCTACACACGCGCGCAGAAAGCCGTCGACCCTGCCGGACGCGTGGTTATCATCGTCGACGACGGGATCGCGACCGGATCGTCCATGCTGTCAGCGATCCGCTCGGTCCGGGCGCAACGGCCACGCAAGATCGTGGTCGCAATTGGCGTCGCACCGCCCGCAACGCTCGCGGCTATGCGAGCCGAAGCCGATGAGGTGGTGTGTCTCTGTTCGCCGGAGGACTTCCATGCCGTGGGTCGGTTCTTCGAGGATTTCTCGGAGGTCACCGACGCCATGGTCGTCGAGGCCTTGGCGCGTCCAAGGAAGCCGTTGGCGCCTCGACCTGCATGGCGGTCCGCCGACGCTCTCAGATGACTGCTCTGAGGATCCGCGCGATGAGAACCATCACTGCTCAGCCTGTTGAAATTCCCGCTGGCCCTGCCGCCTTGAACGGTGACCTTCGGATGCCGCTCGGTGCGCGTGGCCTGGTGATCTTCGCGCATGGCAGTGGCAGCAGCCGCTTCAGCACCCGGAATCGCCAGGTGGCCGAGTTCCTCCACGGTCAGAGCTTCGCGACGCTGCTACTCGACCTGCTCACGCCAGAAGAAGAAGCGATCGACGTGCGGACGAGGCAATACCGCTTCGACATTGAGCGACTCGGCCCTCGTGTCAGTGCCGCCGCTGACTGGGCTTGCCGTACCGACCTTCGGAAGCTGCCTGTCGGCTGTTTCGGTGCCAGTACCGGCGCAGCCGCCGCACTGATCGCGGCGGCCGAACGGCCGGAGACGATCAGCGCGGTCGTGTCCCGCGGTGGGCGTCCGGATCTGGCGGGGGACGCGCTGCCACGCGTCAAGGCGCCGACGCTGCTGATCGTGGGTGGCGACGATGAGCCGGTCATCGAGATGAATCGCGACGCCATGCGGCAGATGCGGGCACACGTGGAGCTCGAGATCGTTCCGGGCGCGACACATCTCTTCGAAGAGCCG
>JBKKBS010000186.1:0-7612 GCA_046713815.1 Tepidiformaceae bacterium | reverse complement strand
CGCCCAAAAAGTAATGCAACGGGCGATTGAGGATGCGCGCAACGTTCAGCATCATGTCGATGCCGACGGAGCGCTGCCCCGCTTCGTAAAGACTAATCGCGCTCTGTGTGGTCGCCAGCCGTTCGGCGAGCTGCCCCTGGCTCAGGCCAGCGTCGCGGCGCGCGGTTCGAATTCGTGCCCCCAACCCCGACGAAACGGGGTTCTTTTCCAGTGTCACTCTTGGCATGTGGTGCTATGCGCTCCTTGCTGTACGGCCCCACGAGGAGTATCCGATTGTGAAATAATCTACGAACCAACCTCCTTGCGGTCAATCGATTCGGCGGCGCGGCGAGCCGCGACCAGGCGCATCAGTAGCCGCGCTCCGCGCTCACGAGCTGTTGCAGCGGTTCCTCCCGGACCCAGCGTTCGAGGTTCGCAAGGAAGATCTCGGCCGCCCGGTGGCCGTAGCCCTTCACCGCACCGGAGACGTGCGGCGTGATGATCACGTTCTCCATTTCCCACAGTTCGCTATCGGCCGGCAGTGGCTCTGGCTCGGTCACGTCGAGCGCGGCCGCGCCGATCGTCCCGTCCTTGAGCGCGGCGATGAGCGCGTCCTGGTCAATCACCGCGCCGCGGGCGATGTTGATAATCGCGCTCGTGGGCTTCATCCTGGCCAGCTCAGCCGCGCCGATCATGCCGCGCGTCTCCGGCGTCAGCGGGACGCAAAGCACCAGGTAATCACTCTCCGCGAGCAAAGTGTCGAGCTGCGAGTAGGGCAACACCTCGTCGCAGTACTCCTCGCGCGTCGCCTCCGTCACGGTGCGGCGGGTGGCGATGACGCGCATGCGCAGCGCCTGACCGAGGCGGGCCGTCTCCCGGCCAATCGCGCCCATGCCCACGATGCCGATCGTCTTCCCCGTGAGGTCGTCCGTGAAGCGCCAGTCCCACTTCCGCTCGGCCTGCGAACGCACGGACTTGTGGATCTCCTTGGCCAGCATCAGCATCATGCAAACCACGTACTCCGCGATCGGGATGGCGGCCAGTCCGCTCGCGTTCGTGACCACGAAGCCACGGTCCAGCATTCCCTCCGCCGCCAGGCGCTCCACGCCCGCGTTGATCACCTGGAACCACTTTAGATTCGTGGCGGCATCGAGGAAGTCGGCGGACACCGTGTTGTGCCCGAAAAGGATGTCGGCTTCCGCAAGCTGGGCTTTGATACGCGCTACGTCCGGTCCCGAAAGGCCCTTGTCATCGGGGCGAAAGCGCACCGTCTGCACGAGCTCGGGGAGCTCTATCGTGCGGATGCGGGGATCAACCGCTTCGATCGATTGGATAACGTCGGGAGACACCTTGAAGCCCACGGCCACGGTTATCGAGTCAGTCACGGCGATCCTCCTGCTAACGGCCACGGGCGAGGCGCTCTGCGAGCGGCTCCGGCAGCCCCACGGCGCGCATGCGCTCTTGCGTTGCGGCGATATCGTAGGGCACGCGGAAGAAACGCACGTCCCGCGCCTCCAGGTCGACGATCGCGTACCCCACGCGTGTGTCGCCATCGCGCGGCTGGCCGGCGCCCCCCGCGTTGATCACCATCGGCCGTTCGCCCAGTGCAACAGCGACATCTTCGTCCGGGACGAACGGTTTCGCCCGTCCATCGACCAGCGTCACCGCCAGTTGATGGTGCGTGTGGCCAACGGCGCCAAATGGCGTGGACAGCAGTTTCAAGTGGACAAGGGCGACATCGACCTTGTCCATATATTCCCAGATGGGGTCGCGCAGCGTGCCGTGCACGAGCGTGAAGCCACTCTCTTCCCGCACCCGCGGGAGGGCGGCGAGGTAGCTCCGGGTCGCGTCCGAGGTGTTGTAGCGGGTCCAGGTGACGGCCTTCGCGGCGAGGTCGTTGAACGCTTTGAGCGGCGTCAGGCCGCAGGCTGCGGCGTCGTGGTTGCCCATCACGCAGCGCGCATCGAGCGCCGCCAGCCGTTCGACGACCGCGTCAGGGTCCGGTCCGTATCCGACCAGGTCGCCCGTCACCCACGTCGCGTCGTGCCCACGCATCCGCGCGTCGGCGAGGATCGCGTCGAGCGCGACGAGATTCGAATGGATGTCCGAAAGCAGGGCGATCCGCACACGACAGAGCGTACCACCTCTCGTATGGCGTAACCGTGGCCCTTGCTATTGTGATCGCGATGGCTGATCAGCACGACGTGGAAGTGTCCACCGGTGACGAGGAGGAGACGCGCGGCGTCGGCGAACGGCTGGGACGCGCCCTCAAAAAGGGCGACATCGTCCTCCTCAGCGGCGACCTCGGCACGGGCAAGACCTGCCTCGCCCAGGGCATCGGCCGCGGTCTCGACTGCTCCGGCCCCGTGAACAGCCCGTCCTTCGTGCTCATGAACGAGTACGAGGGCCGCGAGACGCTCTATCACGTCGATCTCTACCGCATGGAGGACGTGGAAGAGCTCGATGACCTCGGCCTCTGGGACTATGCCGAGCGCGGCGTGCTCGTGATCGAATGGCCCGAGCGCGGGGCGGGCCTCATCCCCGGCGACGGGCTCGTGATCGAGCTCCGCTACGGTGACATCGACCACCAGCGCCGCCTGAAGTTCCTCCCGCGCGGCCCGCGCGGCGACGAGCTCGTCCGCTCGATCACTGCGGCGTGACGAACATCACCCTCTGCATCGATACGGCATCCCCGGCGTTCGCCCTCGCGCTCGCCATGGACGGCGAGGTGGTCGAGTCGCTCCAACGGGATTCGAACCAGGATCATTCGCGCCTCCTGCTGCCGGCAATCGACGAGATTTTCGGCGGCCGCAAGCGGGAGCTCGGGGGCATCGTCGTCGTCCGCGGGCCCGGCAACTATGCGGGCCTGCGTGTCGGAATCGCCACCGGTGAAGGGCTCGCGCTGGCGCTCGGCATCCCGATCGCGGGCGTGGGCACGCTGGAAGCCGTGGCGGCCGCCGCCAACGTCGATCAATGTTTGGCGATTCACCCCGCCGGCCGCGGTGAGTGGGCCGCCCAACGATTTCTTCGCGGGCGAGCCGACGGGGAGCTGCGCGCGGCTTCCGCGTCCGACCTCGAAGGCGACCTTTACGGCGAAGGCGCCAGCGAACTCGGCGGCACCGATGTTCCGCCACTCATGCGCGCGGGGCAGGCGCTCACCATCGGCCTCGCGCGTCTTCACGAGGCGACGGGAACTCCCGATGCCATCTACCTGCGCGAACCTCACATCACACGTCCCAAACGCGAACGGCCGCGCATCGCGCGCGGTTAAAGTCACGCCCGTACAGCCCTGGAGGAACCCCACATGACAGCCACCGAACGCACCCTCGTACTGGCGAAACCCGACGCTGTCCAGCGCGGCCTCGCTGGCGAAATCATCTCTCGCCTTGAACGGCGGGGTCTGAAGCTCGTGGCGATGAAGCTCATATGCATCGACGAGGCCCTGGCGAAACGCCACTACGCCGAGCATGAAGGCAAACCGTTCTTCGCGAGCCTCGTCGAATACATCATCAGCGCGCCGGTGGTGGCGATGGTGCTCGAAGGGCCGAGCGCGGTGCAGGCGGTGCGCGGGTCCGTCGGCGCCACCAACCCCGCCGAAGCCGCGCCCGGGAGCATCCGCGCGGACTTCGCCCTCGAACGCGGCAAAAACCTCGTCCATGCGAGCGACAGCCCCGAGAGCGGCGAGCGGGAGACTGCGCTCTTCTTCAAGCCCAACGAACTCGTGACCTGGACTCGCGACAGCGACCCCTGGGTTCACGAGTAGGGGGCCAGGACGACGGCGGGCGCGAGTCGCGGCTGAGGCTCGCATTTTGGGCAAGGCCGAAAGGAAGGGCCGGCCTCCGGCATGTGTTGGCTGCAACGGTTCTGACAGCTGGCGGCTGCGCTCGATATCTTGTTGAACTCCTCCGTCCCTAGGATTCATTAAGAGGCGGGGCCGCTGCGTACGAGCAATGTCCGCCTCATTACCCACCCCAGGTTCGACACAAGGGCCGTAACTGGCCAGAAAAGGGAATCTTTGTGAATCTCCGGAAAGTCTTCTTGACGAGCGCCATCGCGGCGGTCGCCGTGGTCGGCGCGGGCGCCTCGCTCGTGTTCGCCGCCCACGAAAACGGCGAGGCCAGCAACGGCGGCTGCGACGACTTCTATTGGCAGAGCCGCGAACCCGGCGAGAACCGTGCCGGCGAAAGCTCGGTCATCACCGCCTCCTCTCCCGCTACGGCCCAGGTCGTGATCTCGCAGCAGATTGACATCCCCTGCGACGGCACGCAGCAGGTCACCTTCAACGCCTCGGCGTCCGCCAATGCTGTGACCTACCTGTCGACGTACAGCCGTCTCACCTGCATCGCCGGCAACTGTCTGACTCCGCGCACGGGGTTCGCGATGCAGCAGGTCTGCGCACCTGGCGACAACGATGAGCCGCCGGCCAACAGGCGCGGCATGGTTATCCTGGGCAACACGACGACCTTCAACGACTTTCGCGTTGGCGCCTCTACAACCACGTTCTGCGGCGCACAGCCTCCAGGCCCCGGGCGCATCGCGCGAGGCACTTACAGGGTCGAGGTCTTCGCCTACCAGACCAACAACACCGGCGCCGCGGCCGGGAATGGCGCCCGCTTCGACGAGCGCGCGCTCTCCATCGAGATGTGGGGCGAGGCCGACAGCGGCGACCGTGACGGGTGGGGCCGCTAAGTCACACCACCACGCAAACGGATCTTTCCTTTAACAGCGTCCATCGCGGCGCCGGGACGGGGATTATCCATCATTAGCCGCCTTGTCCACGGGCGGGCTGTTCCTTACGGGGGAACGGCCCGCTCGTCTGTCTGACTGTCGCACTCCGTGTTCAGGGCGCGCTTTACGAACGCGAGGTGCAGAGAACCTGGCTATCGGCTCGAACCCCCGCGGACCTCGCGATCTGATACCCGAGTGGAAGACTGAAGCACCCCCGCGTTACGTCTTCGCCGCGCAATCGCTGCGACCGTGGTACTGCGCCTTGAGCGCCGGGGGAACAATGAGACGACAACTGCTGCTATTTCCGGTGCTCTTTGCGCTCGGGCTGGGGCTCGTCGCCTGCGATGACGATGATGGCGACGGAGACGGCGACCTCACCGCGGACGAGGTCACAGGCGCGATCGGTGGAGCGCTGCGGGACACGCGCGACGGCGCCACCAGCCTCGCCGACGACATCGATAAGCAAATCGACGGCGCTAACCTCGACAAGGCGGATGACAAGGTTCGCGAGAACTGGGTCGTGCGATGCGAGAAGCTCAGTGATGACGCCGAGGACGAAGATCTCGGGGCGGAGCTGACCGACATCTGCGGCGATTTGCGGAAGGGACTCGACGATAACGATGGCCCCGCCGTTGAGGCCGCCGGCGACCGCCTCCGCGACGTTGCCAACGAAATCGAGACCGACGCCGCCACCGACGACAAGTAAGGGGGCCGCAGTCCGAGCGGGCGCGTCAGCCGGCACGGGATGTTGCAAGGCCGACTGTTTTCGTCCCCACCGCAACCAGTCCCGAACGGAGGGCTGCCGCCAGCCATAGCCGTTGCGTAGAGTGGGCACTGCGGCCCCCGGGCCGTGCGCAGATGGCAGACACGGCCCGTCGCAGGCAATCCCTGTTCACCTCCAGGCGCACCTGGCTCCAGGCGGCCGTGCTTGCGGGCATGGCCGCTCTCGTCGCGTGGCGCGTGGACCTCGCTGAGGCGTGGGACGTGTTCACGTCCATCGCTCCTGGCTACGCGGCGCTTGGCGTCGCGCTGCTCGTCTCCTCGAACGTCGTGCACGCCAAAAAGTGGCAGCACTTGCTCTCCGGCGTCGGCCCGGCGAGTATGCGCGACACGTTCGCCGTCTTCTGGTCGTCGATGGCAACGAACAACGTCATACCGCTTCGCGCGGGCGATGTCCTGCGGGTGCAGGTTATGTCCCAGCGCACCGGTCTGCCGCGCGGCGGCATTGTTGCCAGCCTGCTTACCGAGCGGCTCCTGGACGGCCTCAGTTTCGTCGTCCTCATCGCCGTCGCGCTCGCAATTGGCGGACGGACAAACTACCTGAACTTCTGGGCGCTGGCCGCGCTGGCCATCTTTGTGGCGATTATCGCGGTGACGGTCGCCGCCGCCCGCTCACGCCCTGGGCCGCGCATCGCGCACACACCGCTCCTGCGCGTCCTTCCCACGCGCCCGAGAAAACTGGTCGCGGACTTCATCCCGCACGCGATCGACGGGCTGCGGCCGCTCGGCGAGCCGCGCTCAGGGTTGCTCGTGGCGGGCTGGGCGTTGTTCGCCTGGAGCCTGGAGGCCGCTGCCTTCGTCGCCTGGGGCGAGGCCTTTCGCGTGGAGGCCGGGCCGGAGGTGTTCGTGCTCGTGATGGTGGCGGTTAACGTCGCGAGTTCGATCACGATCTTGCCCGCCAACCTCGGGCTGTTCGAACTCACGGCCGTAGGCATTCTGCGCGCCGGCGGCATAGAGCCGTCCGCGGCGACCGCCTACGCCGTGGGCACTCACCTGTTAATCATCGCCACCATCGCGCTCGTGGGCATCGCCACGCTCGGCTATCTGCGCCTCAGCCTCAGCGATGTCTTCTACCTTCGGCGCGCACAGCCCGAAGACACTGAGCAGAGGGTCGATCCGCATTCCTAGGGTGCGAGCGCGTACGCCGGAAGGTGCCGTAGCGACGATGCGGCACCGCCTCGCCGGACGGGTTGCGGGAAAGGTTGCGTAATGGTTCACGTTCCTGCCACCGTACCAGTAGCCTCCGGACCTCGAACTGCACAAGATCTGCACATGTCCTTCAAAAGTTCTTCGGACTGTGGCCCGTATGGTTCCGCCATCCGGTCATTGAGCCGGGGTTCCCTCGCCTGCTTCCCCGGGGTCAACAGCGGGGAAGCAGGAACTCTATCTCCAGCGGAGGTACCGCCGCTGTTCCGTCATTGGGTGCCGGTATGAAGCCGGGCGTGCTGGTGGTCGAAGATGACCCCAAGACAGCCGAGTTGATCCGTCTCTATTTGGATCGCGACGGCTATCCCGTGACGGTCGCCAGAAACGGGCGTGAAGGGCTCGAATTCGCGAAGCGCCACCCTATCGGTCTCGTCTTGCTGGACGTCATGCTGCCGGAGATGGATGGTTTCGATGTCTGCCGCTTGCTGCGCCAGGAATCGGACATGGGCATTATCCTCGTGACCGCCCGTACCGAAGAAGCCGCCACTCTGCGCGCCCTCGATCTCGGCGCCGATGACTACGTTACCAAGCCTTTCCGGCCGCGCGAGCTCGTAGCGCGCGTGCGGGCGGTGTTGCAGCGCAAGGGCGTCAACGGCCACGATGTCGAGGCCCGCGTACTCCTCTTTAAGGACCTCGTGATCGACGAGCGGCGGCACGAGGTGCGCCTCGGCGACCGCGACACAGGCGTCACGAGAAAGGAGTTTCAACTGCTCGTGACGCTCGCCAGCGAGCCGGGCAAGGCCTTCAGCCGCCTGGAGCTGGTAGAGAAGGCGTTCGGGTTCAACTATGAGGGCCTCGAACGCACCGTCGACGCCCACATCCGCAACCTCCGCAAGAAGATCGAACGTGACTCAGCGCGGCCCCTGTACATTGAAACCGTCTATGGACTCGGCTACAGGTTCGCGGAGCATCTCAATGG
>JBKKBS010000185.1:0-2717 GCA_046713815.1 Tepidiformaceae bacterium | reverse complement strand
CGGGGCACTCACGTTAGAGGAGTGTCCGTTCATGGCCGTGTTTAATGCTGCGTTCCCCATCCTCCCCGGAAAAACGGATGCTGCTCGGGCATTCGCAAGCGACGTCACTGGCGCCCGAAAAGCGGAGTTCAACGACATGCAAAAGCGCGCGGGCACGGCCCGTGAGACCTGGAGCCTCCAGGAGACTCCAGCCGGCGCCTTTATCCTGGTGTGGTTTGAAGGGAACGTCGAAAAGGCATTCGACGACCTCGCGACAGCATCGGATGACTTCACGGTATGGTTTCGCGCGCAAATCAAGAACGTCACCGGCGTCGACATGAGCGAACCCGCCGAGGGCGGACCTGAACTGCTCGTCGAGTGGAGTGCATAGCTGTACGCCCCCGGCGGCCAGCATCCGTTGAAGCAAAGGGATCTGACGTAGGCCTGTTGGGCCTACGTCACTGATGCCGGCTGCGCGAAGAAGGTGCGCCTGACCTCGTCCGAGAGATCGAGGTTCATCACCTGCGCACGCTGGAGCTGCTCCCAGAAATAGCGGTAGGTGGCGCGGTCGTGGAGGTTGCCATCGTGCTGGATGGGGCCCCAGTCGGCCGCCTACGCCTTCAGGAGGATCGCCTCCGCCTCCTCCAGCTCGGGCGCGGCAGGCGCCATCGCGCGCGTGATCGGCTCGATCTGCGCCGGGTAAATGGACCACTGGCGCAGAAACCCGAATTCCTCGCGCGCGCGCCTGGCATCGTTATAGATGAAGTCCGTGTCCTTCAGTTCGAGCGTGACGTTATGGGCGGGCACGACGCCGTTCGCCAGCGCCGCGGCCACCGTCTCTGACTTCGCGCGATGGAGGATGGCGTGCTCGAACTGCGCCGGCGAGCGCATCGCGCTCGCTGGGATGGCGCCGTGGTGCGCGCTGACGAAGTCCATGAGCCCGAAGTCGAGTACCTCGATGTTCGGCAATGCCGCAATCTCCCAGACATCGTGCAGGGCGCCGTGCGTTTCGATCAGCGCGTGGATGGGGATCTCACGCGCGTGGCCCGACCGCGCCGTGACGTGGCGGATGTAGTCGACCATCTCCGCCAGTTGGCCGGCCTTCACCGTCTTGGGGACGGTGATGTAGGCCACGCGCTCGCCGGCGCCGCCCACGATGATGTCGACGTCCTGCTTCCAGTGCTCGTTCGTGTAGTCATGGATGCGCACGCCGGAGCGGTTGCGCGTGTTGCCCGCGCTCTGTTGCATGCGCACGACCATTTGGGCGTGCGCTTCCTCGGCGCCTGTTGGGGCGCCGTCTTCGCAATCCATGGTGATATCGAAGATGCCGCCCATGCTCTCCTGGAGCTGGAGCGCCTTGGCGATGCGCTCCTCCGTACCGGCGAAGTGCTCGCAGGTGGGGATAATAGGGAACGGCTTCTCGCCTTCGAAGAGCGCTTCATTCGGGTGACGGGGCATGGGGGACTCCGGGATTCACGATTCACGATTCGCCATTCACGATAGGAGGTGGGCGCGGACGTGTGCCCGTCAGGGTAACGAATGTCGGCGCCAGTGACGATTGGCCGTCGGCTGGCGGCCGTCCGCACCGAGCGACTCGACGCGAAGCGGTAGCCGCCGGCCTCTGTGCCGGCGAGGGGAGCACCCACCACGCCCTTGCTCCACAAAACGAGCATCCCTCTCCCTGACGTGAACGCCCACTCGCATCGCCGGTCTCCCCGGCGGTGAAATGGCCTTCACGCCGAGAACACACGACTCCCCTCTCCCCGGCGGGAGAGGGGCCGGGGGTGAGGGCGGGAGGTCGGTCTCAGGAAGATCCTCATCATGTTTCATTCGCTCCTCCGGGCGAAGGCTCCCCCTCGCCAACGCGGTGGAGAGGCAGAATCCCTGCCCGGGGGTGAGGCGTCAACGCGCGCGGTTGCCCATGTGACGCGGCGCCGCCAAGAACTTGTAGGTGATCACGGCCGTCGTCGCCAGCGCATACAGCGGCAGCCCCCAGGTGACCTTCGCACCCCATGCGTTGGGGAGGCGAAATGTTCGCCACGCGACCGCCGCCAGCACGAACACGCCGCTCGCGACAGCCGTCGCCTTGCCCGCGTGCTTCGAGGCCGCCCAGCTCAGGGCCACCAGGCCCACGTCGATCGGGATGTAGGCAGGGAAACAGACGGCGGTCGTGCCCGCGCTCGTGGCCACGCCCTTGCCCCCGCGAAAGCCCGCGAAGGCGGGAAAGCAGTGACCCACCACCGCTGCTGTCCCACCCGCATACGCGCCCGCGTCACCGCCGATGATACGCCCCGCCTGGGCGCCGGCCGCCCCCTTTAGCATGTCTCCCGCGAGTACGGCCACGCCCCAACGGGTGCCGAGGTTCGCCATCGCGTTGCCCGCCCCGGGATTGCCGCTCCCGGTGGCGCGTAGATCCACCCCGTCGCCACCACCGCGAGTGGCCGCGCGCGTCGCGAGGTCCGCCGTCATCACACACCCGACGAGATACCCCGCCACCGCCGCGAGCCACAGGCGATAGAGCCGCCACGCGAATCGAATAGGAGCGATCATCGGCGTATTGGAAGACCGGTGGGCGGCAAAGCGCAAGCACCTTGCCGCTCGCTGGACTCGCTATGCTGGCGGAGTGACGACACTGCCCGCCGAAGCGATACAGCCAACGCCCTCCCTTGCGGACGCTCTCGCGGCGGACCAATTCTGGGCGAGCCATTGGGAACAACTGATGGTGGAGTATCCGGAGC
>JBKKBS010000184.1:0-3322 GCA_046713815.1 Tepidiformaceae bacterium | reverse complement strand
AGCAGGAACCCCACGGCGCCAAGCACACCCGGCAGGATGAGTCTCCGTTCTCTCGCCGTGAGGCCCGGCACGACGAACATCAGCGTTTGATACAGCACCATCGGCGACGCGACGATCAGCCCGCCGTACATTGCAATCTTGAACAGCACCGAGATCGACTCCGTGACGGCGAAGATCGTGAGTTCGAACTCCGGGTGGCCCTCCCGAGCGGGAGCGAGCAGCCAGCCGAGGATCGTCTGCCAGAACACCGCGCAGACACCCACACCGACGACCATCGCCGCGGCGCACCAGATGACCCGGTTCCGCAGCTCCTTCAGGTGCTCGATCAGCGTCATCTCCGCCCCGATAACCTGCTTCGACGGTGGCGCCCCGTCTTCTTCCGGCGGCAAGTTCGGCTGCGCGCTCATGCTCCCCCTCCGCACTCGCCCGAGACGGAGCCGCGCGCGTCAGCAAGCGAACTCCTACCATAGCCACCAATCGGGAGGGCGCGCCCACCCTTGTAACCCCGGCTCACGAGCGCACGTCTCCCCCTCTCCACCGCGGCGGAGAGGGGGTTGGGGGGTGAGGGCGGGATCGTGACACCACGTCTCCCCCTCTCCACCGCAGTGGAGAGGGGGTCGGGGGGGGAGGGCACGCCACGCACCATCAAAACACCAACGGCGCTTTCGGCTTCTCTGGCTCGACGGCCGCACCGTCCGCCGCTGGCTCCGCATCCATGGTCACGCTCTTTGTCACGTCGCCACCACTCGTCCCATTCGAAACCACCGGTGGCAGCCCGAACGGCAGCACGTTCGACGGCGGCGCCTCGCCCAGCCCGAGGTCGATGCTCCCCGGCGCAATCGCGTCCAGGTCACGCCTCAGCTCGCGGTCGCCCTCCCGGAACGTGCTCTGCATGTCCGCCATCCCGCCCTTGACGACCTTCATCTGTTCGTCGATGTATTCGAACTCGTCCTTGAACTCGTCACGCACGGCCCGCGCATACTGTTGAAGCGTGCGCACAGCGCGGCCAATCTGGTAGGCCATCGTGGGTAACCGGTCCGGCCCCACGACCACCAGCATGACCGCGAAAATCACAAGAATTTCCTGGTAACCAACCCCCAGGAACTCCATTCAGCCTCCCCGGGGCGCGAGGACTGCCGGGGCTTCCCGGGAAAGCGCTACTTGTCCTCGACGCCGTGATCCTTCAAGTAGTCTACGGCGTCTTGCACGGTAGCGATCTTTTCGGCGTCTTCATCCGAGATCTCAAACTCGCCGCTGCCGTCACCCTGGAACTCTTCCTCGAGGGACATGATCAACTCGACCAGGTCCAGGGAGTCTGCATTCAGGTCATCCACGAACGACGCGGCTGGCGCCACCTCGTCTTCCTCAACTCCGAGTTGCTCTACAACAATTGCGCGCACGCGTTCGAACACTGTGGCCACTGCTTAATTCTCCTGGTCTGGGGGGGTTGAGTTTTCTGTCGCCGGATCGGCCCCGCCGCGCTCTGGGCCTTCCTCGCTGATTCGTTTGCTAACCGTGCGGAGTACTCCGTTCACGAAAGCCGGTGAGCTTTCTCCGCCATATCTATGTGCCAGTTCGACAGCCTCGTTCACGACTGCCGCCACCGGCGCCGAATTATCAGAAAGTAGCTCCCATATTGCAAGCCGCAGGATATTCCGGTCAACGACGGCCAGCGTATCAACGGCATACTTTGGCGCTGCGTGGGCGATGTATCCATCGAGCTCGTGGCGTTTGCGGAGGATGCCCCGCAGCACCCCCCGGCCAAACCCGCTTGGTCCCGGTCCCGCGAGTTCCGGATCCTCATCGGCTGTGTCTTCCACGCGCCGGTTGTATGTGGTCTCCGGGTCGTGCGACGACGTCTCGCTCTCGTAGAGCGCCTCGAGTACGAGGAAGCGCGCCCGTCGCCACGTAGTGTCAGTCACGCCATAACCATACCGCCATCGACGTGAATGCACTGGCCGGTGATGTAGGATGCCCCGGGCCCCGCCAGGAACGCCACCAGCGGCGCCACCTCGCTCGCCGTCGCGAACCGGCCCAACGGCACGGTTCCCATGACCGCCTCGCGCTGCGCCTCCGTCAGGTCCTTGGTGATGTCCGTTTCGATGAACCCCGGCGCGATCGCGTTCACCGTGATCGCCCGCGATGCCACCTCTCGCGCCACCGCCCGCGTGAAGCCGATGAGCCCGGCCTTGGCCGCCGCATAGTTCGCCTGTCCCGCGTTCCCCATCACGCCCACGACACTGCTCACGTTGATGATCCGCCCGCCCCGCGCCCGCAGCATCGGCCGCATCGCCGCCTTCGTCACCAGGAACGCCCCCCGGAGGTTCGTATTGTGCACTGCGTCCCAGTCGTCCTCGCTCATCCGCAAGAGCAGCCCATCGCGCGTGATGCCCGCGTTATTCACGAGGATGTCGAGCCCCCCGAACCGCGCGACCGTCTCCTTCACCAGCGCGTCCGCCGCCCCCGCGTCCGACACGTCGCCGGCGACCGCAAACGCCTCACCCCCCGCCGCCGCGATCTCCGCGACCACCTGCTCGGCCAGCGCTCCGTTCGCGTTGTAGTTCACCGCCACGCGCGCCCCGTGCGCCGCAAGCTCCAGGCAGATCGCCCGCCCGATCCCCCGCGACCCGCCCGTCACCAGCGCCGCCTTCCCATCCAACTCGCCCACGGTGCCTCTCCTTTCGATGCCAAAGTCGCTCGCGAAGCCTACCGCGCGCATGGATTAGAAGCCGCCTTCACCGCCATGCGTACATGACTACTCGTCGTCTTTACCATTGGCTAGGGCGCTGAAAAGCCACTTCGCCTAACCTCGATGAATGACCACACCGACCCTCACTCCAATGCGCGAACGACTGCGCGAGGATTACCACTGGACGCCGCGACAGCGCGAAGTCCTCGCCCTGCTCGCGGCGGACAAGACGAATGGCGAGATCGCAGACGAACTCGCCGTGTCCCTCGCCGGCGCGAAGTGGCATGTCTCCGAGATCATGTCGAAGCTCGGCGCGGATTCACGGGAAGAAGCGGCGGAGTATTGGCGCCGGTACAACGGACTACAGCCGCGATTCGCCCGCGTGTTCCGGGGAACGCTCGGCCTCCCCGCGCTCTAGTGGGTTGCAGCGTCAGCAGGCGCACTTACCGTGGCTGGCCTGGCCGCGGGACTCCTGCTGCTCAACCAGGACGTCGACCCACAGGCCGGGGAGGACAAGCAAGACCAGTCGTCGGCGACGCCCGTCCCCACTGCCGGAGGAGACAATCGCACCGGCATCCCAGAATTGGCCGCAGTCATCGAATCGGTGCGCTCCGGCGATCACGACCGCGTGCT
>JBKKBS010000183.1:0-3627 GCA_046713815.1 Tepidiformaceae bacterium | reverse complement strand
GTAGTTCAGGGCGCTAAAGTGCCGCGCGTGAAAGACCGCGTCCGCGTCACAACTGGTGACGGTGAACCGCCTGATATCGTACCGCTGTTTCTCGATCAGCCTGATGTGCGCTTCGCGCGCCGCCCACGCCTCGTTCGATCCCTTGCCTGCCGTCTCCTTGGGAAGCCCGTACGGGTGATAGGTCGCGAACATTTCCCCGAAGACTCCGCGGTAGCGACGGATGAGGGTTTCCGCCTTCTCCTCCGCACCGGGCTCGCGCGCTTCCATGGCGAGCACGACAACCAGTTGCTGGGCTACCGCCTGTACGGCCAGCGAATCGATCGTCCGCGCGATCCCGTCCTCGCTCTCTTTGTAGTTCGGGATAATGACCATGTGCCGCGGCCATTCCCAGGCCTTCGCCTGCGGGTGCGACGGCAACCACTCACAGTACTTCGCCACCCAATTGGTGGCCTCCCACGCCTTCATGCGGCGCAAGCCCACGATGCAGGCCACGACGACCGCATACGAGCGGATGATCCAGTATCCAAAGAAGGCGACGATGCCTATCGCCAGGACCTGGGGCAATGCGATTGGGCCCCAGAAGAGCGAAGTTGCGAGGAACAGGGAGATGGAGAGCGGGAGCATGTTCCACATACGCTCTCGCAGCGGCGTGGACGCCACGATGCTCGGCGCTTGAGGTTCGGAGTAAGGGTGGGCTTCCGCCCGGGAGGAGTAACGAGGCGCCTCGACAGCCATGGGAGAAGTAACCCTGAACAGGTACTTCCTACGCCGCCGAGGTTAGCTGTCGGGCTACGGCCGGAGATAGCCGTTCCGCCGTCACCCCTTCCCAATCGGGAAAGGACCATTGCGGATTCGCCCCGAAAACTGGTTCCCCCGTTCCGCTTTTGCGGATTAGGCGCGCGAGTTGCGTCGCTAGCGTCATCCTTTGCCCTTGGCGCACGAGTGTCAAGCACAACGCCATTGCAAATTCGTTAAACCTGGTCCTGATCATTCGACTGATGGGTCGGCGGTGTGGACCTCCGGAGGCACGCGTCCTCAACACCTTGGACCGGGAACTCAGAACTTTGGACATACCCCATCAGTCCCACCCCAGCACATTCCGCTTCGTCCAGTCCCATGGCTGGGCCTCCGCGAAGTGCAAAAGGTACTCCTGCGCCATCTTCGGGATGAGCAGCACGAACAGGGGCATCAGCGTGCTCTTCACGCCCGCGGGCACGGCCCGCGGGAAGAACATCGCCACCACCACGCAGTACAGCCACCAGTTCTCGAACAGGTTCGGGAAGATGAAGAGCGCGATCCGCGCGTGTGTGATCTCGAACGCCACGACCCCGATTGCGCGATACCCGAAGAGGACTACCGCCGGCCATTTCGCCCATGGGTTGTCCCACCCCAGCGCCACGATCAGCTCAATCGTCAGATACCACGAGTCCAGCAGTTTGTCGGTAGTGTGGTAATGCCCCTCGAATCCACCAATGCTCATGACATCCACGAGGATCACGTCCACCGTGTCGAGCGCCATCGCGATCACGGCCCCCGTGAGGTTCCAGCGGAAGATCAGCAACGGCACGAGCAGCCGCAGAGCGATCACGATCAGCGCGCCTTCAGTCCACGGCCCGGCCAGCAGTACCACCGTGGCCAACTCTACGTGCGGCCCGTTACCCTACGCCAGCCATGCCCTTCACTTCCAAACGCGAACAACTCTTCGACGAAATCCGCGAGGTCCGCTTCTCGGTCGCTGGGCCCCAAGAGGAGATCCCCGGGCTCGTCTATCTCCCCACCAGCACTGATGCCCCACTGCCCCTCGTCCTTATGCAGCATCCTGGCACCGGTTCCAAGGAGGACTACTTCGTGGCGGAGGTGGCCCGCGGCTGGGCGCGCCGCGGTTGGATCTGCGGCGGTATCGATGCACCCCTCCACGGCGACCGCGAACACTTCGACCCGATGAGCCTCTTCCGTGACCGTGAGCGTTTTCCCGAGGTCGCGGCCCAGTTCGCCGAGGAGCTCACGCTCACTATCGACGCCCTCGCCGAGGAGCTCCCCGTGGACCTCTCGCGGCTGGGCTATATGGGCTACTCCATGGGCAGCATGCTCGGCGTCCCGGCAGTCGCCCGCGACGGCCGCTTCCGCGTCGCCGCCTTCTGCCTCGTGGGCGAAGGCGGGCTTGTCGGCCCCGCGACGGGCGAGACCTCGGTGATCCCCGGCCTGCGCAATGTCGCCGTCCGCATAGTCGCCAAGATCAACGACGAGCTCGTCCCACGCGCCTCCACGGAAGCGCTCTACGCCGCTATCCCCGGCGAGAAGGACATCTCCTGGCACCCCGGCGGTCACTTCGAGATCGGCCCCGACGTCATCAAATCCGCCGTCGATTGGGTCAAGCAGCACATCTGAGCGATCGGTTTATTCAGGGCGAGCCAAGTCCCAGCACCAGCATCACGCCTCGAAGCGCGGAATCGAGTGTCGGCACATCGACCGTTCCACTGGGCTCCTGGAGGTCTTCCTTGCTGACGGTGTACAACTGCGAGACGTTCACTACGCTGAACTGGTCAGGGCCCACGCGTGCGGGGTCAAGCACGACATTTCCCATATCCCCCGCCCGGCGTGGCTGGCTGTGATGATGGCAACCACGGTCGTTGCGATTGCGCTCTCATTGAAGCTGTCCGATTGGATCATTACCGCCGGACGGAGGAAGCCGGGACCCGATCCGGTCGGCGACGGAAGTTCGACCCACTGGACCTCCCCCTGGTGAATCACCAACCCTCGTCCTCGAGTGCGCGCGCTGCGAGACGCCGCCATGACCGTGCCTCGCGGGATTCTTCTTCGTGTTCGGCAGCCGTCAAAGAGGCCTCCCTGTCGTTCAGGCGTCTTTTAGTCTCGCTCGCCGCGGCTCGGGCAAGATAGGCATCGACCGCGCGCTGAACAAGAGAGCTTCGTGAGAGCCCCTCTCGCCGGGCTTGCCGCTCCAATGCTGCCCAAAGCTCCGGAGGAAAGAGATCGCTGCCTTGACGTTGGTCATGCCGCCAGCATAGTTGGGTCAAGCACCACCTGATTAACGCCCCGCGCGGCGGGACTGCATTCGACCCTTCCACGGGCGTCAGCGTAGCCCCCCTCTCCACGCGCCCGTGGAGAGGGGCTGGGGGGTGAGGCGGCGCGGCGGCGTCAGCTCGCGCGCCGCGTACGGCCCGTCTCCTTGCGCTTGGCAAACGCCGCTTTGCCGCGAGTTGAGCGTTCGAGCAACTTCTTGTTCGCTTCCTCGCGCTCGGGCAGCGGACGCACGGGGCTCATCTTTCCCGGCTCCAGGCTGTTCGTCGTGTAGCTGCAATGCGGGTAGTTCCAGCAGCCGTAGAAGGTGCTCTTTCCTCCGCGGCGGATCGCCTGCTTCTCCACAAGTTGGCCGGTCTCCGGCTCTTCGGGACAGGCGATCCCCACGGGCACGCCCGCGCGGAAGTCGCAGGCCTTCTCCTCGCGCCCGACGCAGTCGATGTTCTGCCCGTACGGCCCGGTCTTTTGAAACGTCATGCGCCCGCACTTGGGGCAGGAATAGGCTGTGGTTTCGGGCAGGGCGACGTGGACGGGTTCGCCCGTGTCCGGGTTCATCGGCTTCGAGTTCTTGCACTCGGGATAGCGCGG
>JBKKBS010000182.1:0-6417 GCA_046713815.1 Tepidiformaceae bacterium | reverse complement strand
ACTGATCCCTCGCTATCGCGGGCACTCGCGCGGTTCTTGAGGGTCCACTTTGCGCTTCGTCGCATAGACCACGCGCGTCTTCAAGTACGGTTCGGCCCTATGGTCCGAGGGCGGGTTCCGCCATTGGGCGGAGGAGATGCGGCTCCCGCGGAGTTACCTTCTTCACGCAACGCATAGAGGAGGAGCGACATGGCAACGTTACATTCCACCCGCGACGAACTGCCCAACGACCACTACTCCGTGCGCAACCTGGACGCGTCCGTGGCATTCTATGTGCACACCCTGGGTTTCGAAGTTGTCCGCCGTGAAGAGGACCAGGCGATGGTTCGTCTCGGCCACTCGGTGGTGCGCCTGGCGGCCGCGAGCCGGGGCAGAAGCCGTGGTCGCCTGGGGCCGGCGACTCCGCAGTCGTTCACCGTGCCCGATGTGGACGGCGTCTACCGGCGCGTGCGCAGTGCTCGGCTGGTCGTCATTACCGAGGCCCGCGACCGCGCCTCAAAAGTGAGAGACTTCGTCACCGTCGACCCCGACGGGTTCCCCATCCGGCTCTCGGCTGCCGTCTAAAAACAGTTCGAAGCCGCAACCTCTACCGATACGGCCCCGCCCTCGCAGGGCCGTATCGGTGTGCGGCGGGACAGAACGGCGCGCGCGTGGCCCACGTTGGCGGGCGGGCACGGGACGCCAGGCGAAGAGTTTGGAGCGGCTGGCGTTAGCCAGCGGTGCTCGATACAACGACGATCCTCTCGCTAACGCGAGCGGCTTCACAGCCAGCTGTCCGCTAGACCACACGCACAATCCCGCGGCCGCCGTCGACGGTGACCGTTTGGCCGTCCTTGAGGAGGCGCGTGCCCACGCGTGTGGCGGTCACGCATGGCACGCCGTACTCCCGCGCGACGATCGAGCAGTGGCTGAGGACGCCGCCGCTATCGGCCACGACGGCCGCCACGGAACTGAAGAGGGGCGTCCAGGCGGGCATTGTCATGTGACACACAAGCACGTCCCCGGGCTCCACCTTACCGGCCTCGTCCAGCGTGCGGACGACCTTTACGGTGCCGGTAGCGGTCCCGGCGGAGGATGCAATCCCCCGAATGACGCGGGCGTCGGATGGGAGGTCGGTGCCAAATCCGAAGAACTTCGTCATCAACGGGTCGGCGGGCATGTCCGGTGGCAGAGGAGTGCCAAGCGCTTCGGGCGGGAAGCTTCCCTTCGCTGCCTCGAGTGCGGCGCGCCGCTCGGCCACCAGGGCGAAGCGGTTCGAACGGTCGCCATCCGCGATGGCCGCGATGTCGTCCATGGTGAGGAAGAAGACGTCCTCGGCAACGCCGACCATGCCTTCGCCCACCATGGCCCGGCCCAACGCAAGGGCGGGGACACGCCCGCTATTGAACGCCATCTGGTCGATATAAAAATTGTGGTCCTCCGCCAGCGGGATGTACGCCTGGGCGGCGGCCAGCAGCATGCGGAAGATCGGCAGAACTTCGACGGGCAGGTTGCCCTCGTATTCCGCCACCAGGCGGTCGCGCGCGACCGCCTGGCGTGCCTGGGCCTGGAGCGGTGATTCCGGGTTTTCCGCGGAGACAAAGGCATTGAGTTGATTCAGCGGCACAGTCCAGATCTCGATCCAGGACGGCTCGGAGACTTCGAACCCGCCCGTCCGCCAGCCGTAATCGCGGAGGAAGGCGCGCCACGACTCGAGAAACGCCTCTCCGCCTGGCACGCTTTCGAGCGCGGACGTGAGCGACGCTTCGGAATGGCTGCCCTTGATCGTCTTTGCCAGCGCCGGGTTCGTCCGAACCTCGTTCGCGATCTCCCAAAGGCGTTGGCCGGTTTCGATGCTCTTATTCGCGAAGCCCTGGAGCATCAGGTGCGCCTTTGCCGCCGCCGCTTCCCCCAGCGTCGCCGTGATGAACTCGTCGAGCCCGAATACCGCCGCCATGGGCGGGATGTTGACCTGCATGTGGATGTCCCAGAGTTCGGTGAAGATATCGATCAGGCCGTGCACCCGCCGGGCCAGTTCCGCGACGCTGAGATCCGCGTAGTCGCCGTAGCGCATGCCGTCGGCCAGCGCGACGATACGCGGCACGTACTCGTCCCAGAATCGGGGCAAGAGAGTCTGCATGATGCCCATGATCGTGCCCTTCATGGTCTCCAGGCGCGCCTCCATCTCCTCCGGCGTGCCCTCGAACGGAACCGCCGTGATGTAGACGTAGCTGTTCTGGACCATCGTTTTGAGGCCTACGACGGGCATCGAGAGTGGCGCCACCCCGGCCGACGCTCCGACCGAAAAGGCGGGGGTGACGAGCGACGCCGTGAACGGTGTCACCGGAGTGGGGAAGTGCATCAGGTCCTGGACCCAGAAGAGCGACTCGGCCCCTGGCTCGTGCCAGGTCACGGGGAAATGGTCTGGTGTGGGGATCGTCGCCGAGACGGAGGGAGCGGTCATGAGGGCAGTTCCTTTAGCAAATCTGGTTGTTGGCGCAACTATACATAGGCGTGTCAAGTAGGTGTGATTTACGCGGCCGATTAGACCTACACGTAGACGGCCGCACCTCCGAGGCTATGCCATTGGAACGATCACGATCTGTTAACGTTGTCGCACTTCGTGGCGAGTTTACGCCCGCAACTTTGAGATGTCATGACGGCTGCCACGGTCCCTGCCGACGGCCTGCTCTCTACACCCGCGCCCCGGCTACAGGTGGCGGTGTCGTTGGCTGCCATCTTTGGGCCCTTGAACTCCACCATGGTGGCCGTCGCGCTCACCGGCATCCGTGACGACTTCGGCGTGGGCGTGGGCGCGATCACGCTGCTCGTGAGCGCGTACCTGATCGCGACCGCTGTCTTGCAGCCCGCCGGCGGACGCCTCGGTGACGCCTTCGGACACCTGCGCATCATCCAGGTTGGGTTGCTCGTCCTGATCGTGACATCGATGGGCGCCGCCCTGGCGTGGAACTTCCCGATGCTCATCATCTTCCGCTCGCTCCAGGGAGCCGCGGCGGCGCTGACGATGCCCAACGTCGTGGCGTACCTGCGCAAATCCGTGCCGCCGGAACGGCTTGGGGGCGCGCTCGGCTTCATCGCGTCCGCGATCTCGATCGGCGCGGCCGGTGGGCCGTTGCTTGGAGCAGTCGTACTGGCGACGGGCAATTGGCACTTCATCTTCCTGGTGAACGCGCCCCTTGCCTTGCTCGCCATGGTCCTCGTATCGCGGCTCGATGCCGACGAGGGCGCCGGGAGGGCATCCTTCCGAATGGATTGGGTCTCGCTGGCGTCTCTGGCGCTGGTGTTCGGGGGGCTTACCTGGCTCGGCGGCGCGTTGCGCTCCTCCGACCCCACACAGATCAGCGCCGCTGTCGCCTTGCTGTTTGGCGGGGCCGCGCTCTACGCGGGACGTTATCTGCGGAAGCGCGACGGCGCTCTCGACCTGCGTCTCTTTACGCGCCGGGACTTCACCATCGCCTGCATCCTCGTCCTGCTCTCGAATCTCCTTATGTACACTACGCTCGTCGCCATCCCGGTCTATCTCGACGACGTGAAGCACGCGTCGGGCGCGGCCATCGCCATTGCCTTGACGGCGATGAGTCTTGCCCTCGTGTTCGTGGCTCCGGCCGCCGGCACGCTCGCGGACCGCTTTGGCGAGCGGCCGCTGATCTTCGCCGGGGGCGCGCTGCTGACGGTCTGCGTGGCGGCGATCATGTTCGCGATTGGCGCCTCTCCCGTGATCATCATCGCGCTCCTGCTCCTCATGGGTGTGGGGGTGGCGATCACGGGTGCGCCCCAGCAGTCGACCGCGCTGAAGGCGTGGCCCGCGAACATTGCCGGGTCGGTCGCGGGCAGCTATTCGCTCATGCGCTACACCGGCTCGATCGCCGGCGCGGCCATGCTCGCCGGACTGCTCGGAGATAACGCCGGGGCGGCGGACTATCGCCTCGTGTTCGCCATGCTCACCGCCCTCGGGGTGGTCTATCTCGGCGTCGCCTGCACGCTCCGCCGGTGAGCGGCAGCGGCCACGACGCCGTACGATTGGGGGCGCATGTTCGACTCCATCGATGACGTCGCCGCCCGCCTCTCCGCCGAAAACTACTTCGCCGACCGCGAGATCGCCACGACCGTTTTCCTCGCATCGAAGCTGAACAAGCCGATCTTCCTGGAGGGGGAGGCGGGCGTGGGCAAGACGGAACTCGCAAAGGCGCTGGCGACCACGCTGAACACGCGCCTCATCCGGCTGCAATGTTACGAGGGTCTCGATGCGCACCACGCGCTCTACGAATGGAACTACGCGAAGCAGCTTCTGCGCATCAAACTGGCCGAGGCGGGCCACGAAAGCGCGGGCTCGGTGGAGCAGGAGATCTTCACCGAGGAGTACCTGATCAAGCGCCCGCTGCTCGAAGCGCTCACGGCGGAGGGTGACGCGCCCCCTGTCTTGCTCATCGACGAGGTCGACCGCGCGGACGAGGAGTTCGAGGCGTTTCTCCTGGAGATCCTGAGCGACTTCCAGATCACGATCCCGGAGATGGGCACGATCAAGGCCACACGGCCGCCGCTTGTCGTGCTCACCAGCAACCGCACGCGCGAGATCCACGACGCGCTCAAACGCCGCTGCCTCTACCTCTGGATCGGTTATCCCACGTTCGAGCGCGAGTACGAGATCGTGACGGCGAAGGTGCCAGGCATCAACCGTGCGCTGGCAGCGCAGCTCTGCCGATTCATGGAGCAGGTGCGCACGGAGGACTTCTACAAGCGCCCGGGTGTGGCCGAGACGATCGACTGGGGCATGGCGATGGTGGCGTTGCACCGCAGTGAGCTCGACCCGGAGATCGTGGACCAGACGCTCGGCTGCATCTTCAAGTACACGGATGACATCGAGCAGTTCCGCGCGCGCAAGTTCTACGACCTGCTGCGGCCAGCGCCGCCGAAATGAGCTAGCGGCGCGACGAGTAGTGCCGTCGGTAGCGCGCGTTAGCAAGCGTCCCGGTGCCCCGCGAGGGATGGTCCCGGGCTTCACGGTAGTTCGTCTTTCTTCCCAGGGTGCGAACTACGTCCCCGAGGTCCGTACCTGTCCCGCAAGCACGTAACGGATGGCGAGGACTACGAGGCGTAAACAGGGAGCGTCCGGGACGGGAGCGCGGGGGCGCTTGCTCACGCGCGCGCTACTGATGCGAACGCCTCTCTTGCGCACCACATTCGGCGGTCGGTCTGACGCGGCGTGTTACCATGGACGGCATGACCGACGAGCGATCACTGGACTGGTTCTTGCGGTTGACGACGAGCGAACAGATCGCGTTTGTGATGGAGCGCGCCGGTCCGCTGACGGGCGATGACCTGCTCCAGGCGGCGTCTAAGAAGAAGGCCGAGGAATATCTCGCGCGCCGCGTCGGAATTCGCGTTCCTTCCGCTTCGGAACAGCTTCGCGAACTCCAGGACAAGTTCGGCGACATTGACGAGGACGAGGTCTATGCCGCCCTCGAATCGTCGAGCGCTGACGTTCAAATTAAGCGAAAGCCACGGAGTGCGAAATCGCGACACGAATCTGCATCGACGCGAATTGCATAGTCGCGGGCCTTGCCGGCCGTATCTCTGGACCGAACATTTTACTCCGCGCGGTCACCGACGGACGGCTGCTGTTGGTGTTGTCGTCCGACATCCTGAGGGAGCTGGCCACGCTCGTCGAGAAACCTGACGTGGTCAAACTACTGGGTCGACGAGAGGTCGCCACGAAGGACTTCGTCGACGGCCTGGGCGTGCTCATCAGCCTTGCAGAACAGGTGACGCCGGTAGGCGACGCGCCGCCGTGCCGCGACGAGAACGACCGGATGTACCTGCATTGTGCATTGGCAGGTGATGCGAGGTACTTAATCAGCCGGGATGAGGATCTGCTTTCGATCGGGACGATTGGCGCGTGCGAGATTGTCAGACCCGAGGCGTTCCTGGACGCCATGCGAGACAAGGGCGGGGACTACGAGGCGTAAACAGGGAGCATCGCTTGCTCACGCGCGCGCTACTGATTCTCGCCCGTGACAAGCCGACCGGGTTAGGCCTCGGCGCGCGCCGGCTTCGCCTCGCGTTTTAGCGAATTGGTGCTGGACCAGCGGACCTTGCCACGCCAGGCGAGTAGGGCGGCGGCGCTCAGAGCCCCGGCGCCGAGGCAACCCCACGCGAGTGCGGCGAGCGAGGGGCCGAGTTCCGGCTGGTACAAATGACCCGGCCCAAAGAGCTTGACCGCCGGGATCGTGAGGATGTTCAGGATGAGCTGCACGAAGAGCGCGCCGACGGAGAGCCCGGGAAGTTCGCGATCGGTGCGGCCCGGGCGCTTGACGATGAACTGGTAGACGTCGAGGTCCGGTCGCGCGACGCCGAGCCGTGCGAGCAGCAGGGACAGGGCCAGCGAGGCGGCGACGATGAAGACCGCCAACGGCAGCA
>JBKKBS010000181.1:0-3794 GCA_046713815.1 Tepidiformaceae bacterium | reverse complement strand
ACCAATCGATCGCCTGGTCCGTCACGCGCCAAACCACGTATTCGCGCACGCCGTTCCGTTCGTACGCGGTCAGCTTGTCGTGCAGGTCGATGGAGACGCTGCTGGCGGACACCTCGAACAGCAGCTCGGGCGCACCTTCGATGTACCCCTTCTTGTTTACGGGCGCCTGGCCTTTCAGATATCGCAGCGACGCGTCCGGTTGCGGCTCATTCGCGTCATCGAGGATAACGGTGGCGTTGTCCGACACGCGCACCAAATCCGGGTGCTGGGCCCAATACTGGGTGAGCCACCCAATCACGAGGGCATGCGGGTCGCCGTGGAGTTCCGCGCGCAAGGGTGAGGCCACGTACACGACTCCTTCGATGAGCTCCGCCCGCACGTCGGGAAGTTGGAGATAGAGGCGATGAAACTCAACGCGTGTCATGCGGTCGCCGCTTTGCAGGAGGATCCGGGGCCGCGCTGGTGCGCTGGTCATGCGTCGATTGTAGCACCGACCTGACACGCAAGTGCCCCGCTCCTGAGGAGCAGGGCACTGCCGATCGGCATGCCGGCGCTTCCACGAGGGCACGAACGCGAAGGCTGACGCGCGAGCTTACGCGGCGGCCGCCCGGCTGCGGTGCTCTTCGTTCGTGATGAAGTCCGAGTCCTCAAGCCAGTTCTTGAACTGCTTCTCGACGCCGCAATACTTGCAGACGCCGACACTGCGCGGGCCGTTGGCTTCTTCGATGACCCAGTGGTGGTAGTGATGAGTGGTGGGGACGACGGTGGTGGGTTGCATGCTCATTTCCAGATCCTGGTTGGCGATCACTCGCCTTGCTTGGGATATCGGCATAATGCGCCGTTCCAACACCTTGCCTCGCCCGGCCTTTGGCGTGGCTGGCCTCCGCCTTTGGTGGGAGGGAGGTGAACAAGCTCACGGAACGCCCATCTCACGCACGTACGGCCGGCCAGGGGCGCTATGTCGTACGTTCATTCTGGAGTTCGCGTGTCCCTGATCTTTGGGCGGTTCGCGGATGGCGGCACAGTCCGGTAGAATCCCGCGGCACTCACCTAGAACTTCCCCTGGCTCGGAGCGCTCATGAACACCGTTGAATTCCTGCAAATCTCCTCCGCCGTCGTCCCCGACCGCGAAGCCCTCGTCGAAGCGGGCGGGTCGAACAGGCGCATCCTCTATATGGAGATGTACCCGCGCGTCGTGAAATTGGCCAACGCCCTGGCTGGCCTCGGCATCAAACGCGGCCACAAGGTCGCCGTCATGTCCGTCAATAGCGCCGAGTACGTCGTTACCTACTACGCCTGCGCCATGCTGGGCGTGACCTTCGTGCCCTTGAACAACCGCGCCAAGGACGAAGAGCTGACCTACATGCTGAACGTCAGCCAGGCGAAGGCGATTTTCGTCTCCGATCGCTACGTCGACATTGTCGAGCGCATCCGCCCCACGCTCACCGAGACCGAGCACTTCATCGCCTTCGACGGCGGGCGCGACGGCTACCTCGCATACGAAGAGTTTGTCGCCAGCGGCTCCGACGACGAGCCGTGGGTCGAAATCGACGATCACGACGCCACCATCATCATCTTCACCAGCGGTACCACGGCGGCGCCCAAGGGCGTGCAGCTCACCTACATGGACATGACTTCGTACGTCACCAACCAGAACCCCGCCGACCCGGAGATCCACGAAAAGGTGCTGGTCTCCGCGCCCTTCTTCCACGTCGCTGGTGCGACGACGATGATGCTCGCGATTTGGAGTGGCCGGACGCTCGTCATTCTCCCGGCGTTCACGCCCGAGGGCTGGCTCTCGGCGGCCCAGCAGGAGGGCGCGACGCACGCTTTTGTCGTGCCCACGATGCTCAAACGCATCATGGAAGTTCCGGAGTTCGAGAACTATGACCTCGCCAGCGTGAAGAGCATCACCTATGGCGCCGCGCCCATGCCATACGACGTCGTGCGCAAGGCATGCGATGTCTTCTCGCCCAAGGGCATCGGCCTGATCAACGCCTACGGCCAGACCGAGTCGACGGCCACCCTCACCTTCCTCGGCCCCGAGGACCACGACCTCAGCGTCGACACGGCCGTGAGGGAACAACGCCTGCGCTCCGTCGGTCAGCCCATGCCCGACGTCGAGATCGGCATTATGGACGAGCGAAACCGCGTCCTCTCCGCTGGCGAAGAGGGCGAGATCTGCGTCAAGTCCGACCGCGTGATGAAGGGCTACTACAAGCAAGAAGACGCGACGAGCACCGCCATCATCGACGGCTGGCTGCACACCGGGGATGTCGGGAGAGTCGATGAGGGCGGCTATCTCTACATAACGGGCCGCAAGAAGGACATCATCATTCGGGGCGGCGAGAACATCTCCCCCGGCGAGATCGAGAACGCCCTCGAGGAGCATCCCGCGATCGAGGAGGCGGCCGTCATTGGCGTGCCCGATAACGACTGGGGCGAGGTAGTGAAGGCCATCATTGTCCTCAAGCCCGGCGCGTCCGTGACACCCGCCGAACTGGTCGACTACACGAAGAGCAAGCTCGCCTCCTTCAAGGCGCCGGCCTATTACGCGGTCGTCAACGAACTCCCCCGCAACCCCATGGGCAAGGTCCTGAAGACCGACCTCCGCAAGGATCACGGCCAGCCCGGTAACACTGGCATTTGAGTGGACGAAAATCGCCCGGTTCAATGGCATCATCGTGCGGATGTATTCCGAGACCGGAGGCCAGCATCATCGGCCGCACCTGCACGCTTACGCCGAGGGCCGGGAAGCCGCCGTGAGTCTCGACACGGTCGAACTCGTGAATGGTGGACTCTCCCGCCGGAACGAGCGCCTTCTGCTTGCCCGGGTGGAACTCCACCTCGAGTCGCTCCAGTGGAACTGGCGCGCCTTGCACAAGGGAGAACGCCCACGAAAGATCGATCCGTTGCGGTAGAATACCTCCGATGCACGAACTCCATCGGATCACAGCCGTCAGTGTTGTCGGCGATTACTCCATCGCGGTCACGTTCGACGACGGACTGACGCGCACGATCGATCTCGAGCCCGTCCTCGCTGGCGAGCTCTACGGCTCGCTGCGCGACCCCGCACTGTTCCGCCAGGTCAAAGTCGACCCGGAGGTCCACACAGTGGTGTGGCCGAACGACGCGGACTTTGACCCGGAGACGCTTCACAACTGGCCACGATACGAAGCCGCCTGGATCGAGCGGGCACGGGAGTGGCAAGCAGCTGCTACCACAAATTAGCAACCCGGAACTGTGGCGCGATTTTCCACGAACGCGCGTCAGGCGGCGGGGCGGCGGAGGCCGACGATGACGTTCAGTTCATGGGCGCGTTCATCCACGCCCGGCGCCACCCGGTAGCCGCCGACAACGCCGCAGGCATGGTAGCCGGCCTTGCGCAGCAAGCCCGCACGCACTTCCGCGCGATCCACGTCGTCGACGTTCACCGTCTGAGAGATCTCGACGACGAGGATCAGCTCCCGGCCGGCGTCGTTCACGTCCCGGCCTCGCACGAGGAGATCGGTGCCTCGGATATTCTTGAGCTCGTCGGCGGATACCCGGCCAGAATCGAGCGCCGGCTGGATTAAGGACAGGTCGCCGGATACAACGCGCTCCACAGGCCACACGAAATCCGCGAGCCACTCGCGGATGTTTCGCTCATAGCGGTCTTCGAGCAGTAGGCCCTCGATGTTGCTGAGCCGCCCCTCCGTGCGGTCAGCGCGCTCGGCCAACTGTTCAACGGCGACCGTAAGCGCCGCTACGTGTTCGGCCAGGTTATTCAGGCTGGCCCGAATGTCGCTTAGTTC
>JBKKBS010000180.1:0-2861 GCA_046713815.1 Tepidiformaceae bacterium | reverse complement strand
CCTCTCATGTGACAGAGGCGCTCTGGCAACTCACGGGACGCGCCGGGGACCGCCAACTGCCGAAGTGCGACACCGTCTTCGTGAACGGCAACGGCGGCATCATGAGCGAACAGGTCTCGCTCATCCTGCGGGGCGACTGACCATGCCCTACCGCAAGAACCCGCTCCCCATCCCCGTCCCCATCCCAACGACGCAGCCGTTCTGGGACGCGACGAAGGAGCATCGCCTCCTGCTCCAGCGATGCGAGAACGGCCACGTCTTCTACTACGCGCGCACACACTGCTCGACCTGCCTCTCCGCCTCGCTTGAATGGATCGAGGCGAGCGGCCGCGGTCGCATCTACAGCTACACGGTCGCGCGACGGCCGCAGTCGCCGGAGTTCGCGGAGGACGTGCCCTACATCATCGTCGCCATCACGCTCGACGAAGGCCCGCGCATGACCTCCCTCCTCGTCGAAGCCGACCCGGACAACGTCGTCATCGACTCGCCCGTCACCGTCGCCTGGGAAGACGTCTCCCCCGACCTCTCGATGCCCTACTTCCGCCCGGCGTGAACGGACGCGGTTACGCCACCATGCGTTTGCGGACGGCGGCGATGACGCGTTCGGTGACACCGGCGTGGCGGAGGTAGCCTTCGGCCGAGCCCCAGCGCTCGCGCAGCAGCGTTAGCGTGGAGGCCATGTCGGACTCGTCGCTCGCCATCAAGAGCATCGCGGTCTCCTCAGTGATCCCGCGTTCGGCCATGCGCGGCAGCCATTCCTTGAGGACGGGCGATAGCAGCTCCGCGGATTGCCGGTAGTCCTCCAACAGCGTGGCATCGGAGACGCCAGCCACTTCGAGCAGAAGGGCCGTGGCGATGCCGGTGCGGTCCTTGCCCGCGGCGCAGTGAAAGAGCACGCGCCCCTCGCTATTCGCGATCGTCTCGAAGAGGGTGCGGTAAGCGAACGTGCCCACGTCGAGCATGAGCGGGTAGACGGCGGCGTAGCCGGGGAATTCCCCTGCCATCCCCGGAGGCGAGGCGTCCTTATCCCAGACCGGCGCCAGCACCTTGCGCATGCCATACGGCGCAAGGTCCGGGGTCACGTCCCGCTCGCGTTCAACCTCCGAGCGGAAGTCGATCACCGTCGTCACGCCCGCATCGGCCAGCGCGCCGAGCGAAGCCTCGGTCAGGCGGTGGAGGCTGGCGGAACGCACGAGCGAGTCGTTCGTGCGGCGGCCGTCCGTGGTGGCATATCCGCCCAGGTGGCGCACGTTGTGGGCGATCTCGAGTCGCAGCTCACGGGTCATCACGTTCATTGTCATGTCCTTAGCGTCGCACGAACAAATGAGCAGCGTGTTAACGAAGTACCGAGTCCCGAGTCCCGAGTTCCGGGTGCCGAGTACCGAGTACCGAGTAGCGAAGACCGAGTAGCGAGTGCCGAGTTTCGAGTAGCGAGCTGCGAGCTGCGAGTCGCTATCATCCCTGCATGATCAACCGTGACCGCATCGTCCAGACGTTCCTCGACCTCGTGGCCATCGATTCACCCTCCGGGGACGAGGAGGCGATTGCGGCGGAGTTGGAGCGTCGGTTGGTTGCGTTGGGGGTGGAGGCCGCGCAAGACGGCCACGGAAACGTGCTCGGCAGCCTCCCCGGCGAGGGGGAGCCGATCTTGCTCTCGGCGCACATGGACACTGTCGAGCCGGGACGGGGGATCAAGCCGCAGTGGGACGGCGAAGACATCCTCCGCAGCGACGGCACGACGATCCTCGGCGCGGACAACAAGGGCGGCTGCGCGATCATCCTCGAGGTCATCCAGTCGTTGCTCGAAGACGGCGGCGCCCGGCGCGGGGTCGAGGTGGCGATTAGCCGCGGTGAGGAGATCGGCCTCGTGGGGGCGATCAACATGGACTATTCGCGACTCACGGCGCGTCTCGCGCTTGTCATTGACTCTGGTGGCCCGCCGAGTTCCATCCAGGGCCAGGCCCCGTTTCACTACACCTACGACATCGAGGTGCACGGGCGGTCAGCGCACGCGGGGCTGGAGCCGGAGAAGGGCGTGCCCGCTATCAGCATCGCCGCCGAGATCGTCACCGGTTTGCCGCAGGGGCGCCTTGACGACGAGACGACGGGCAACGTCGGGCGCATCCAGGGAGGACTGGTGCGAAACGCCGTGCCCGACTACACGCTCGTCCAGGGCGAATTGCGCAGCATGGTGGAGGAGAAGGCGGAGACCCTGCTCACGCGCGTGAAGCGCCGCCTGGACGATGCTCGCGAGGCGCACCCGGATGCGCGCATCGAAGCCGAATTTGGCGGGTACGACGGCTATACGCTCGATGACGACGACCCTGCGGTGCGACTCCTCTTCCCCGTGCTGGAGTCACTGGGTTTCGCGCCGGACCCGCACCCCGTTGGCGGCGGAACCGATGGCAACATCTTTCGCCAGCACGGCATCGCTTCCGTGGTCATCGGCCGCGGCGGCTACGAGCAGCACACGAAGGGCGAGTACCTGATGATCCCTGAGATGCTCGATTGCGCGCGCGTGGTGGAGGCCTGCCTGCGATTGGTGTGACGAGTTCAGTGAGTAATTCATTCTTACGCCGCTCCAAGATCTTCCCTTTTGTCAAGGCGGCGTGGTACTGTACGCGTCCGGCTGAAAGGCAGGCGGCCCCCCGGCGGGGTGGCCCGGCGCAATCGTAAGAAGCTGGGTTTGATGCCATCTCCCATTGCATCAAGCCTCGTTCCCCTTCCGGGGAACAGGTCCTACCGGACTTAGCGCGCTCGGCCAGGTAGCTGCCTCCTTTCAGCCCCTTCTCCCCTTCGACAGGAACCACGATGGTCAGCTAACCGGTCCTCTTCGATCTCCGCGGTCCGTCCGCGGGTCA
>JBKKBS010000179.1:0-6588 GCA_046713815.1 Tepidiformaceae bacterium | reverse complement strand
CCGGAGGCACCGCGCCGGTCCCGTCTCCGGCCCCTACAACAGCGCCCCCCCCAGCCCCCGTCGCATCTCGTCCCGCTGGCAGCGAGAACGCACCGGCTCGTCCCCCAGCTGAGCCGGCCACCACTGGGGTACCCGCGCCGGAGCCCACGAAGGCCGCAATTCCCGCCCCTGAGGTCGGGCCCACGAAGCCCGGCGGCCCCGGGGGAGGGGGCGCCGGGGACGGTCGTTCCCGCGTTCCCACGCCCGCGGCGCCGCGACCGGAGGCGTTCGGCCTCGAACGCAATGTGACCAAAGCCGCCGAGATCGTCGCCGCCAACCGCGACAACCCGAACCTCAAGGTGATCACCGACCCGATTGACCTGGCGGATCGTGGAAGGCGCGCATACCCTCCGATTTACGACCCCCTTCCCGCTATGTGGTACGAGACTCATCCCAACCCACATGGCGGCTTCGACACGGTCATAGTCGTTAACGGCGCGACGCTCCCGAAGGTGGCCCCCGGTGGCCCCACCCCCGCGGTGGTACCCACGCCGGTCGGTGAGACGCTGGCGAGCGTGGCACCCCCAGGTTCCACCGGAGCACCCCGTCCGATCGGCCCTGAAACAGATCCAACGACCGCCCCGACCGCGCAAACCGGCCAGACCGGCCAGACAGCCGGCACAGGCCGTACCGGCGGCACCGGCGAGTCTTCCATGGGCGCTCCGAGGGGCGGGGTTCAGGGGGCTGCGCCAGGTCAGCCGGGTGGCCAGGCTGGGGCAAAGAGCGCCATGGTCCCCTACGAAGCGCATTACGCCACGAATAGCTCGCTTGAGGCCGCCCACCTTCTGTTCGATGCGAGGGCCGCCGGGAAGTTCTACAAAGTGGTAGACGACCCCGCGATGCTCAAGCGTTGGTGGAACGACAACCTGGGAATGCCGGGAGATCCCCCGGTGGCCTTCGTGGACAGCTACGGAGGAGTGGTCGTCGACGCCAGGCGCGTGCCCGAGCTTCACGCCGGCGTGCGACCGTCGCAGCCGCCGCCGAAGTCTGGATGGGATGTCCAGCGCCCGGACATGGGCGACGCTCCCGGGAAGCCCGAACCCACTTCGAAGTCGTCCGATGTCGTCTTCCCGGAGCCGGTGCCAGAAGGCCAGCTGCGTGGCGTCAGCCGTGAAATCACGGATCCCAAGGAGGCCGCCCGCCTCGCCTGGAAGGAGTCGGAGAGCGGCAGATTCGTGAAACACATGCAAGACCCGCGGCTCGTGCGCTCCACCTGGGAGACAGATTACAAAGGGCGAGGGGCCGGCGACCCCCCGGTGGCGTGGTATGACGGCCAGGGATTCCTCGTGGTGGATGGCAGCCGAGTCCAGATGCCGGTCCGCGCGTCGGACGTTGATGTCGTCCCGGCGGGGCCCGCGCGCGGGGGCGCCCCGCCCGGCGGAGAAGGCCCGGCTGGCGCGGGCGACGCGGGAAAGCAGCGCTGGGGACCCGAGCAGGAGATGCGCGCGGCCGTCGCCGACGTGGAGGCCAGGCTGGACCAACTGTTCGCCGACACGCCCTCGGGACAGATCCCCGGGAAGACCCCGGACCTCCCGAAGCGCTCCTACGAGGAGGCCCAGGCGGCGACGCAGAAGTTGGTTGCCGACATGCAGGCCGACCCTCAGCGGGCCGTCCAGCAAAAGATCCCCGAAGGCACGGTACTCGCGCCGGAACTGGTGCAGGGCGAGTACGGGATGCCGCAGGCGAACCAGCAACGGATCATGGACGTGGTGAACGGGAAAAACCCCACCGGGAAGCCGTTGCGCATCGTCGTGCGGCCCACCGGCCGGGAGGCGCCCGCGCACCTCGAACAGGGCGCCCAACCCAAGCCCGAGGACATCAAGGCGAAGACGATGAATGAGGCCGACAAGGCGCTCGGCCTGGATGCGCCGACCGGGACGGTCGCCTACGGGCTGCCGAAGGTGCCGGAACGGACTCCCACGATGACTGACGCCGACTGGAACGCGGTCCAGCAGCGCTTCTATCAGCGCCTTGCGGAGTACTGGGACCAGGCGCGGATGATGACGGAGCTGCAGAAGCCCGTCGAACGGCAAAAGCGCGCCGGCGAAGGAGGGGAGTCTAAAGGCACTCAGGGGACGACGCAGATCCTGGTCCTGCCGGGAGGACAGGTCGTCACTGCGCAGGGCAAGGCGTTCACCGGCGACCACGACATCTTTCAGATCACCTATGCCGACGGCAGTCCGATCGGCCCCAAGGACATGGCGGCGATCGTGCAGGCGCTCGAAGCGGCGGGCGTGCGGCACCCGGCGCACGTCGACTGGGCGCCCAAGACGGCAGCCGAAGTCGACATCTCGAACGTCATCCGGCTGGCGCACTGGGGCGGCCGTGAGGACGCGAAGCTCCTGATCCTGTTCGCACCAGGCCAGCCGCCGAGCGCGACGTACTCGAAATCGACGCCGGTCCCGGAAAAGAAGCCCTAAACAGACGCCGGGTCCGCTCGTTGGTCACGTCGACCAGCTCAGCACGGATGCGGACTTCGGAGAGGACGAGACCGGCTGGCATCCCAGGCCCGAATGCCACCCTCATGCTGGCCACGCGTCATGTCGCCGTCCGGACTCAATCCGGCTTGCGCATTGGGGTGGCCGCCAGGTTGCGAACGCGAAAGTACTGATCTTGTTCGCCCCGGGAAAGCCGCCCACGGCGACTTACGCCACGGCCGGTTCGGTCAAGGCCCCCGAAAAAAAGTGAGTTCACTCGAAGCGTGACAACAACTGCGCGCGCATGCGAACTTCGGCGGCGGCGAGGTCGAATGCGGGGAGGCCGGGCGGGTGTTCGCCGCGCAGGCGGCGTTCCCAGAGGCGAAGCATTCGCGACACGCCTTCGATGTCGCGCGGGGGACGGCCGTGGAGGCGGTGGACGACACGGTCGCGCAATGATGTGGCCGAGAGGTCGAAGGTCACGTCGCCCGCCGTGACGCGTTCCATGTAGCGGTTTCCGTGCGCTATCTCGAAATCCACAGTGCGTCCGTCGGACATATGGAAGCTGCCGGCGCCCCGCTCGTCGGCCAGCGATGCGTCGACCCCGATGACCTCCGCGCGGCGGAGCCAGCCCGCGAGGTCGTGGACGTGGGGGAGCAGATCGTCGGCGACAGAATCGGTGGTCGATGCACCCCAGCCCGCCGGCGAGGTCGCAAACTCCAGGCGCAAACTCTCGCCGGGACGGAGTGAGCGGCGGATTGCCAGGTACTCCCGCCAATAGCGGCGTGGGCGGGCAGGCGTGACAAGCGCACGCCAGGCGCCGGGCCATGCCTCCAACTCCCTGGGAACGGACGCGCTCGGTTTCTCGAGAAGGATGGGAATGCCGCGCTCAAGGACGAGGCGCGCGTGGTCGGCGTGAAGCGCCGCGGGCGAGAGGACGAGCACGCCAGCGAGCGCGTAGGAGAACAGTTCGTCGAGGCGATCAACAGTGGCAACACCTTCGGGGACGGACGCAAGCGCCGCGGTCGACGGGTCGGCGACGGCAGCGAGACGAAGGCCCGGGACACGGGCCAGGGCGGGAAGATAGAGGCGCTGGAACACGCGTCCGGCGCCAATAGCAGCGATGGCGAGGGGTTCGATCATTGGTCGCATGGTGGGCTGTTCGCCCTTCCCGGACTATAGAAGGGCGGGCCAGACGGGCAACCCGCGCGACAATGAGGAGGGGAGCCGGTTGGCTCAAGGGCGGCGCGCGAGCGGTCGGCGTGCAGCGCGCCGGGGGAGAGGATGAGCACGCCCACGAGCGGCATGGCGATCATTTCGTTGAGGCGGTCGAACCTGGCGACGCCGGAAGGGACGCGGGCGAGCGCTGCGGACAACGGGGCTGAGACGGCGGCCAGGCGGAGGCCCGGGACGCGCTCGAGGGCGGGACGGTAGAGCCGCTGGAACACGCGTCCGGCGCCAATAGCAGCAATGGCAAGGGGTTAGGTCATTGGTCGCCTATGTGCCGATCGTGTTCGGACTGATTCGTGAATGAGCCGGAAATGTTCACCCTTTGGCGCCCACCGTGTTCGCTGATTCGCGCAATCGGGCTGGGCGCCGTGCCAGGCGCGGAGGCAGCACACATAGCGTGCGCCGATGGTAGAATCGCCCGGCTGTATACAACCGACGCGCACCCGGCGCCACGGGGGGCGCGAACACACCTGGGGAGACGACCGTGACGCAGACTCAAGTTGCCCGAGGTCTTGAGGGCATTAATGTCACCAGTACCAAGCTCTGCCGCATCGACGGCCAGAAGGGGGAGCTGGTTTACGCCGGCTACGACATCTACGAGCTGGCGGAGCACTCGACCTTCGAGGAGGTTGCGTTCCTGCTGTGGAACCAGCGCCTCCCTTCGAAGGCTGAACTGGCGGCGCTGAACACGGCCCTGGTGGCCGAGCGCGACCTGGATGACATCGTGGACCGGCTGTTGAAGGAGCTCTGGCCGGTCGTGAAGCCGATGCGCACGCTGGAGATCGCCGTCGAGGCGCTCGGAGCGCTGGATCCGGACTCGAGCAACCTGGAAACGGAGCAGCTCAAGCACACCGCCGCGCGGCTGACAGCAAAGATGGCAACCGTAGTGGCGTCGTACCACCGCATGCGCACAAACCAGCCAGTGATCGAGCCCCGCAACGACCTGGGCCATGCCGCAAACTTCCTCTACATGCTTACGGGGAAGGAACCCGAGGCTCTCGAAGCGCGCATCTTCGACGTAGCCCTCATCCTCCACGCGGAGCACGAGATGAACGCGTCGACGTTCTCGGCGATGGTGACAGCGTCGACACTGAGTGACATGTACTCGGCGATCGCGTCTGCGATCGGGACGCTGAAGGGACCGCTACACGGTGGCGCGAACGAAGCCGCCTATAAGGTGCTGGAAGCGATCGGCAGCGAGGAGAACATCGAGTCGTACATCGACGCGATGACGGCGCGGGGCGAGCGGGTGATGGGCATCGGCCACCGCATTTATAAGACCACCGACCCGCGCGCGGTGATCCTCGAGCGCCTGGGCCACCAGCTTGCGGAGAAGTCCCCGGACCGGCGCTACTTTGACCTCTCGCAGAAGGTGCGCGACTACCTGGCAAAGAAGCTCGAGGGCAAGCCCCTCTATCCGAACGTCGACTTCTTCAGCGCGTCGGTCTACAAGATGCTCGACATCCCAGCGGACCTTTACACGCCGATCTTCGCGATGGCTCGCATCGTCGGCTGGACGGCCCACCTGATCGAGCAATACGCGGACAACCGCCTGGTACGCCCGAACGCACTCTACGAAGGCGCGAGCAACCGCAAGTACGAGCCTGTGGAGGCGCGGTAGCCCGATTCGAACGGGCGAGACGGCGAAGGGGCGGAAGGCGCCTAATCCGCCCGGGTAAGTCATGATGCCGGGGGGTAGGGACGGGCGCTATGGTTGCCGGTAATCTGCTCTCCGATGGTTCGGAACGACGGACTGACTCCACGGGAGCGAGACGTACGGCGGCATGCGGCCCGCGGGCTGACGACTGAGGGGATCGCCATCGAGCCCGGTATCTCGCGCAACGCGGTGCGGTTCCACCTCGAGCAGATCCACAGCAAACTGAAGACATGCGGTCAGCGCTCGCGGCTGATAATGGTGCCGCTGGCGTTGGGCTGGCTGCTGCCAGCCCCTTCAAGTCCAAGATGATATCCGGTTGACGTATTCTGATGCGGCGTGAGCGGCCGGGTAAGCGGGCTCCCCGTGAGCGACCGTCCGCCGTCGCGCTAAGAGCCTCTTCTCAAAGGAGCGCATCAGGAATGCGACGCTGGCGATGAACCACGCAGACCACGTCAATCTCCTGCGCGGCGGCATCGACAGGGCTGGCGGCGCCTGGGCAGACCTGGGCGCCGGGGCCGGGGCATTCACACTCGCCCTGGCGGACCTGGTAGGCCCTGGCGCTGAGATCCATGCCGTGGATCGGGATGCCAGCGCGCTGCACGCGAACGGCAGGGCGATGGCCGCCGGGTTCCCGCGGGCCCGTGTTCACTATGACGCCGCTGACTTCACTCTGCCGCTCGCGCTTCCCCCGCTCGACGGAATCGTGATGGCCAATGCGCTTCACTTTCAGTCGAACCAGGACGACGTGGTGCGACGGGTTCGCGGGTATCTACGCCCGGGCGGCCGCCTGCTGATCGTGGAATACAACATCGAGCGCGGGAATTTCGCCGTGCCACACCCGGTGCCGTACTCGCGCTGGGCGAGGCTCGCACGGGACGCGGGGTTCGCGCACACGGAGCTGCTCGCAAGACGCCCAAGCCGCTTTCTCCGCGAGATTTACTCCGCCGTGAGCTGGTGATCTCAGCAGTCAGTCTGTGATATTGAGCGCTACCTTGGCGGCTACATCTCTTCAGTTAAAATCACGCGCGAGCGACGGCGGCGTCGATTGCGTCTTCGAGGGTGGCGACCATGAGGTCGAGGTCGGCGCTGGTGATGGTGAATGGCGGGCCGAGCATGACGCAGTCCTGGGCGACGCCGGAGCCGCCGGGGTAGAAGAAGACGCCGCGCTCGAGACCGGCCGCCATCACGCGGTTGACCATCCGCGTCTCGTCAGGGAAGCGTTCGAGCGTGGCGCCGTCCTTGACG
>JBKKBS010000178.1:0-3117 GCA_046713815.1 Tepidiformaceae bacterium | reverse complement strand
GACCACTGCCCTGAACGTGGCCCCATATTCACGGAACGTCTCCCCCTCTCCACCGCGATGGAGAGGGGGTTGGGGGGTGAGGGGGTCGTGCCTGCTGTACCCGCCAGGTTCGTTCACTTCATCACTTCCTGTGGGGCGCGCCACGTCGGCCTCCCCTCTCCCGTCGCAGCGGGAGCGGAGGTGAGGGCGGGATGTCGGTCGGCCGCGACGCTGTCGCCGTCTTCATGCGCTCCTCCGGTACTCTGCCGGCTAATTCGCGGCGATTCGCGCTTCGGCCGCCGAGAGGCCGGCGCGCAGGTCGGCTGCGAAGCCCTGCTCCCTGAGTATCCGGCCGAGCGAGGAAAGGAAGAGGAAGACGTTCCCGGCCGTCGATGACTCGCCCATCAGGCCGATGCGCCAGACCTTGCCCCGGAGGTCGCCGAGGCCGCCGCCGACCTCGATGCTGTTGCGCTTGAGCAGCGCCCCGCGTACCTCCGCGTCGTTTACTCCCTCCGGGATGCGGACGGTGGTCAGCACCGGCAGCCGGTATCCTTCGTCCGCGTGGAGGACGAGTCCCATTGCTTCGAGACCGAGTTGGAGCGCGCGGCCGTGGCGTTCGTGGCGCGCCCAGCGGTTCTCAAGGCCCTCGTCCAACACGAGGGCGAGGGCCTGGTGGAGGGCGTACACCATGGAGATGGGTGCGGTGTGGTGATAGGCGCGGCGCTCGTCCCAATAGGCTTCGAGCAAGCTCAGGTCGAGGTACCAGCTGTTGCATGGCACTTCACGCGTGCGGGCGACATCCCAGGCACGCGCGGAGAGACTGAGCGGCGCCATCCCGGGAGGCGCCGAGAGGCACTTCTGCGTGCCCGAATAAACCGCGTCCGCGCCCCATTCGTCGACGGTCACTGGCACGCCGCCGAGCGAGGTCACGCAGTCGACGATCAGCAGCGCGCCCGACTCCTTCGCAATTTCCGAGAACGGCTCGATGCGGTTCTGGACGCCAGTCGAGGTCTCGGCGTGCACCACTCCCAGGACCTTCACCGCGCCTCCCGCGTTCCGAATGGCCGCGCGCACGGCCTCGGGATCGACTGGCGAGCCCCATGCGGCGTTCACGCGAGTGACCTCCGCGCCCGTGCGCTCCGCCATCAGCGCGATGCGTTCGCCAAAGTAGCCGCATATGCCAACGACGGCGCGGTCGCCCGGCTGCAATAGGTTCATGACCGCGGCTTCCATGCCGCTGGTGCCCGTTCCCGGCGTGGCCATAGTGATCTCGTTCTTCGTGCACATCACCTGCCGGAGCATGTCGTGGCACTCGTCCATGATCTTTAGGAATTCTGGGTCGAGATGACCGAGGATGGGGGCGGTCATGGCGCGCAGGACGCGCGGGTGGGCGCCGCTGGGGCCGGGGCCCATGAGGATGCGGGTCGGCGGGTTCAACGCGGGAGAGCTCATGAGGGAATGGTAGGAGGTGTTGGGCGTTAGGTGTTAGGTCTTGGAGTGACGGAGTCGGCGAGTGGTATCCCTGGCGCGTCAGAGGTCTTGCCGATGGGAGTATCATGCTCGTCGGAGCCAGACCCACGAGAGGGAACGAAGATGACGCAGATCGAGGAACGTGTCGAACGAGGCGAACAGGCGATGGTGAACGTACGCAAGTCGACGATGGCCGAACGCGGCCCGCTCGTGGCCGCGATGGCCCGCGCCTTCGACGACGATCCCGTGGCGAACTTCTTCGCCGCCCAGGACAGGCGCCGCACACGACGCGTCTACGACTTCATGGATGCCGGGCTGAAGATCACCGAGCGCCATAACGAGGTCTACACAACGGACGGGATCGACGGTGGGGCGTTCTGGTCACCGCCGGGCAAGTGGAAGATGGGCATCCTTCAGCAGCTCATGCTCATGCCTGCCATGATTCGAACCTGCACCTTGCGCCGCATCCCGTCTGTGATGGGCGGCGTCAATGCGATCGAGAAGAAGCACCCGCACGAACCGCACTACTACCTGCTCGCACTCGGCGTGGAGCCGGACAAGCAGGGACTGGGCATCGGGACGCAGCTCATGCGGCCGGTCCTGGAGATGTGCGACCGCGACAGGGTGCCGGCCTACCTCGAGAGTTCGAAGGAGAAGAACATCCCGCTCTACGAACGGAATGGCTTCCATGTGACCGAAGAAATGGTGATCCCCAACGGCGGGCCGAAGATCTGGCTCATGTGGCGCGACCCGAAATAGATTCACGATTCGGGAGTCACGATTCCGGCATAAACCGAGGGAGTGTGGGTTTGGGTATCGGCGAGGGTGGCAACGCTCGGACTGTCGTGCGGAAGGCCGAGCGATCCGAGTTCGGGGCTGTTACCCGGCTGCTCGCGGAGGCGTTCGCCGACGACCCGGTGATGCGTTGGCTGGTACGCAACGACGACCGGGATCTCGGTCGCCTGCGGGTGGCGATGGCGACGATGAGCCGCGACGCGTTCCGCCGGGACGAGACCTACGTCGCCGGTGATTTCCTCGGAGCAGCGGTGTGGACGCCTCCTGGAGCAACGGTCCATTCGCGCATGTCGGGGTTACGGCGATGGCTGATGTTCGTGCGCGCGTCTGGCATGCGGCTGTGCTGCCAGAAGCACGCGGCGTTCGCGGCGCTCGATGCCAAGGCGCCGCCCGAACCGTACTACTACCTCTCATTTGTCGGTGTGCATCCGTCCGCGCAGGGGCGCGGCGTTGGCAGCGCCCTCTTGCGCGCGGTGATCGACCGTTGCGATGCCGAGGGGCATGCCGCCTATCTCGAAAGCTCGCACGAACGGAACGTGCCGCTCTACAAGCGCTGGGGCTTCCATGTGACGGAGGAGTTCTCGCTCCCCGGCGGGGGGCCGCCACTCTGGCTGATGTGGCGCGAGCCTCGCTAACGCTTCGGGCTCCATTCCGGGATTCGCGGTAGACTCGATATACAACGCGAATTCATTTTGGAGGGATTGATGAATTTCAGAGACACGACGGAAGAGGGCGCATTCCGAACGGAGGTGCGGGCATTCATCGCTGAGGCCGCCCCCAAAGGGCAGGCCGGCCGTTCCGCCGACCCCTTCGCGCAGGAGGGGAACCGCGAGTTCATGAAGAAGCTCGCGGAGCGCAAGTGGATCGCGCCCG
>JBKKBS010000177.1:0-4274 GCA_046713815.1 Tepidiformaceae bacterium | reverse complement strand
GACCGCGGCGATGGTCGCGTGGGCGTTCCGGGGCGAAGTCACGTCCGGCCGCACCTCGGCGAACCTCATGGTTGTGGGCGGAACACTCGCCGCCGCCGCGCTCGCGTTCGAAGCAGCTACGGGTGAGACCGCTCTGCCCCTGTTGGCCGCGTCGGGAGTCGTGATGCTGGTCGCGGCTTTCACCCGATCCCTCGAAGTGCTGCCGATGCCTTTGTTCGACCGGGCATCGCTCCCCGGCAAGCGGCTCCCGCACCCCTTGGAGAGCGGCCTCAGTCGCGTGGAGCCCATGCTGCGGGAGATCGCCCGCAGCCGTGACCTCGCGCTCAAACTGCTCGCCGCTTCCGCCGTGGTCGTGGCGCTCTCCGTGGCCGGCGGACGGACGATCTTCGGGGCTGGCGAAGAGCACCAGCTCTTCCGCGATTTCGGGACCGTGACGTTCTTCATGTCAGGCTTGATGGTCGCGGGCGGCGCCTTCGGTCTGATCGCCTGGCAGCGCGACCGCCACCGCACTGGCCGGCCGTTCTACGGCGACTTGTGGGCGGTTTGGGGTCTCGGCTTCCTGCTCCTCGCACTCGAGGCGCCGCTCGACATCCACGGGCGGCTGGGACACCTCATTTCTGACACGACACCCGTCGACCACCCGCTTGGTTTCAACGCCACGAGCGACGCGATCATCGCGGTGTACGGCCTCGCCGGCCTGGGCCTCACGGCGCTGCTCGCGAAGCAGATCTTCGAATACCCGATGGCGATCGTGCGGTTCGCCGCGGCTGTTCCCGCCGTGGGCATGATGATCGCGATCGACGGCTTCTTCGGCCACTCGGCGTTGATCTGGGTGGTCGAAGAATCGGTGGAACTCGTGGGCGCATCGTTCTTCGTGGCCGGCTTCGCGGAACGCTACCGGCGCTCGCTGAAGGGCGCGGAACTCGTACGAATCGCGGATCACCGCGAGGACGCGACCATGGTCGGGAGCGCGGCCGCCTGACGGGACGTCCATTGGCGAAGAGGGGCCCGCCGGTCTTCCGCGCGGGCGCTTGTTTGTGCGCGGCTAGTTTTTACACTTGCCGCCCCCTGCACAAGGAAAGTCAAACTTGCCTTCCACGGTCGCTGTTTTGGGTGTGCCGCTGGCGACGAAGCCTTCCTCCACCTTGAAGTTGAAGTTGCCGGCAATTCCCGACGAATCCCATTTCGTGATTTTCAGCGTGCCGTTCTCCGACACCTGCCAGAGGGATTCGTCGCCGGTGGTAAGGAGGGCGCCAAACGCCCTGGGATCGTCGGTCCCGCCCAGCACGCCGCCTTCCGAGACAACGTACTCGCCCGACTTAAAGGGGATATCCGCGTACTTCGCCTCGTTCGAAGGCAAAAGTGTGAGGCTGCCCTTCTGGCTGTCGGCGGGGATGCAGTTGAGGATGATGATGAAGAAACGGGGGTCCTTCTTCATTGCTTCATCCACCTCCTCTTTCTTCGCATCGCCAGTGGCACTGGCCATGAATCCGAGCGCCTGCCGCAGATCGTCGTCTGATAGCCAATAGTCGCTGCCCACCGCGTCGGACCCCCCGTCCGACTTCCACGAGAGCTGGACGTCGCCCGTGACCTTGACGTCGCACTCGCCTTTGCCCTTGATGTTGCTGACGTTGCCGGGCGTGGTCCCGCCGCCACCGGGCTTGTTGTTGCCGAAGGGCGAAAGTCCACTCTCGCCCTCGTCATCGTCGTCTCCGCCGCAGGCGAACATCGCCGGGACGAGAAGCAGCGCGCCGGCCAGGATCATGAGTGCTTTGCGCATGGAGTTCTCCTTCTGTGCTACTGCAAGGTTCGTCAGGGGCGGATGTCCCGCGCATAGTCGCGGCCGCCGCGGACGGTGACGCGCATGATCGCCCCCGCGCGCGAATCGTCCTCGACCAATTCGACGACGCCAGCTGCGATGTCCTCCGCCTTGAGGACGCCGCCCACTGCCGCTTCGACCTCTGCCCGGCGCTCGGGATCCATGCTCGCGATCAGCGGAGTGTCCGTGAATGTCGGGCAGATGGCGTTGACGCGAATGTTCGACTCGGGCGCGAGGTAGGCGAGCGAGCGGGTGAAATTGATGACGCCGGCCTTGGTGGCCGCGTAGACGGGGCTGCCGGGCATCGGCAGAAGGCCGCCCATGGAGGCGGTGTTGATGATCACTCCGCCCTTGAGCCGCTTCATCTCCCGCACGGCGATGCGAGTGCCGTTAATGACCGCGCCCAGGTTGATGTCGACCACCCTCGCCCATTCGTTCGTGTCGTCTTCGAAGAGGGGCGCCCGTTCGCCGATGCCAGCGTTGTTGTAGACGATATCGACCCGGCCCCAGTGTTCCACCGCCGAGGCGATGGCGGCGGCGATGTCTTCTGTCCGGGTCACATCGCATCGCCGGAAGAGTGCAATGCCGGCGCCCGTGCCGACCATGTCGACCGTTTCCGCGCCGCCCGCCTCGTTCACGTCCGCGACGATGACATTCGCGCCCGCCCGCGCCAACGCGATGCACGTCGCGCGCCCGATGCCCGAGCCCCCACCCGTGATGACCGCTGCCTTACCCTGTATCTCCATGGCTCGCCTCCTTGTGCCCGACACGATAGCGGCTACGAGACTTCGAATGAACCACGAAGGCACAGAGACACGGAGGCGGAAGGATATCGTTCGTCGTCTCCGTGCCTCCGTGCCTCCGTGGTTTCTTGGGACGCAGGCCATGAGAATCGCGGCATGCCGATTTATGCCGTGGGAAATAAGGTGCCGCGCATCCATCCTTCTGCGTTCATTGCCCCGACCGCCAGCATAGTGGGCGATGTCACGATTCATGAGAACGCGTCGGTTTGGTACGGGGCGGTGGTGCGGGGGGACACGTCGTACGCCATCATCGGCGCGGGGGCGAACATCCAGGACGGCGCGATCGTGCACAGCCGCGCGGGCAACCCGGCGCTCATCGGCGTGCAGGCGGGGGTCGCGCATGGTGCCATCATCCACGGCGCGACGATCGGCGACCGCGCCCTCATCGCGAACGGCGCGATCGTGCTCGACGGCGCGACGGTGGAGGCGGACGCGTTGGTGGCGGCGGGGTCGGTCGTGCCGCCGGGAATGGTCGTACCCGCGGGCATGCTCGCGATCGGCTCGCCCGCGCAGGTAAAGCGCGCACTGGCGGGCACGCCGACCGAGGAGCATGTGATCAACAACCCCCTCCGCTACGCGACTTTGCGAGACGAACACACGGCGGGCTTACGCGAGCTTTCCCGCGACGAAACGCCAATGCCGTAACCTGATCCCAGGTATGAATCCGCGCATCCTCATGAGCCTGTTGCCGGTCGCCGCCTTCTGGCTGCTCTGGCGCACGACCGACACATGGGTGGCGATCCTCGGCGGCTTCGCGGCATCGGCCATCGTCCTCGGCCTAAATCGGCACCAGCGGCTGATCGGCATCCTCACGCTCTACGGGTTCGTCATCGTGGGGGCGTCGGCGACGGTGGGCATCATCTGGGACAACCCGAAGGCGTACCTCGCCAGCGGCCCCGTGAGCGACTTCCTCTTCGTCCCGCTCTACCTGGGCAGCATCGCGATAGGGAAGCCTTTGATCGGGGGCATCGCCCGCGAGCTCTTCCCGGCGGTGGCCGGGCGTCTGCCGGAAGACCACCGCGTGTTCGTCTACCTGTCGCTCGCCTGGGCGGGGTACGACATCCTCCACGGGATCGTGCGCGTCTACCTGTTGCAGGAACTGTCGGTGGGGCAATACCTGGTCTGGAGCCGCCTGAGCGCCTGGCCCGTGACCACCGTCCTCCTCTTCGTGACCGGCTGGGCGATCTACCGCGAGTCCCTCCGCTGGCCCGAAGTCCCCGCAACGCCCGATGCGGAGCCGGTGCCCGCGTAGTCGATCAGCCGCTCACTTGCATGAGCTGGCAGAGGTTTCCGTCCAGGTATGGGTCGGCCATGGCACCAATGCATGCTCGCTGACGCTCGCGCTCGGACTGTCGCGGCGTTTCCAGCGCCCACGGAGGGGCGGGGCTCCTATTCGCGGAAGGTGGTGTCGCGGTAGGGGTCGTCGCGCCAGGCGAAGGCGCCCTTGAGGCGTTCCTTCGTGGTTATACGCCGTCGCGCCGACGTAGAGGCTCGCCGTCGCCGCACGGGCGTCGTGTACACTGGGTTCGTGGAGGCAGGCGATGAAGAACATCACCCTGAGCGCCGATGAGGGCCTCATCGAGGCGGCCCGGAATCGTGCCCGTGCGGAACAGACGACGCTCAACGAGCAATTCCGCAAATGGCTCGTCGCC
>JBKKBS010000176.1:0-3212 GCA_046713815.1 Tepidiformaceae bacterium | reverse complement strand
GATCAACCATGCCGATGCGGCCATTCGCCCGGTCCTGGATGTAGAGCCAGCGGCCGTCGTATTCGCCCTTGGTCTCGCTCAGCGCCGGGTGATGGGTGTCTCCCCAGGTAAGAGGGAGACCGCCCCGGGGTGTCGGTCCTCCCGCCGCGGTCGTTCCCTCCTTGAGGATGATGTCGCCGGCATCCGCACCGTAGCCATACCCCTGCCACGGCTCAGGCGTGAAAACGCCGATGACCTTCAGCAGCTTCATGGACGGCACTCCCATGACGAGGACTTGCCCGCCATGGCCACCTGAGCTGAACAGCATGTGCGTGTCCATGTCTGGCTTCCCGGGCGGGACGAAGGTCTTCACTGCGCGCGTGACGTCATCGGAGGTGAGCTTGCGGTCGGTTGCAACCTTCTGTGCCTGGCCTGAAAGGGTGGTAGTGGTACTGCCGGTGCCGCCATCGCCGAGAGCCACCTTGCCGACAACGCCGCCGACAACGAGGCCCGCGCCTCCTATTGCCGCGCCCTGGATAAGTTCTCTCCTGCTGATTGCCATTCGCGTCCTCTCTCTTGAACCTGGGATCCTTGTCGCGAGCAGCGCGCTCCTGCTCTGGGCGAACTGGCGTGCAGCCTGCCTACTGCACAGTGATGGTCCCCATCATGTCCGGCAGGTGGAAATCGCACTGGAACTTGTACGTCCCGGGCTTGTTGAGTTTGACGACGAACTTGCTTTCCGCTCCCGGCGCCATGGTTGCGTTGCTAGAGAAATCTTTCCCCTCTTTGTCAGCACTCAGAATGCGCATGTTGTGCACAGCGGCGCCGTTGTTTTTCACTTCGATCTCGACAGACTTGCCAGCCGGAACCAAGAATGTCTTCGGCTCGAACAGGTTGTCCTTCATGGAGATTTTGACAGACTCAGATGCTTTTTCGGAACCGCCACTTGTGGCTGGCGACGTGGCCCCGGAACCGGGAGTCTTCACTTGGATGCTTTGCGTCGGAACGGCGTTATCCGACCCGCCTCCACAGGCAACAGCCGCGCCGACAACGAGCAGAGCTATGCCTCCGGCGGCAAACAGCTTCAGAAACCTATTGATGGACAATTACGTTTCCTCCCCCCGATGCGCGTTCCTGCCTCGGGTTCTGTTGGTGATCGAAACCTCATCTGGCTTTACCGACCGTAATGACACCTGGTCACTTCGAATGAGGCTCCGCAGGAGCATTCTTGCGCCCCTCCAATGAGGCTACTGGTGGCGCCTGCCCAGCGTACTGGCCACAAGACCCTACTTTCGTGGTCCAACCGGACGGCGGTCGCGACTGTCGCGGCGAGTCCGGCGTCGCGCCGAACGGATCGTTACCGGGCCAGCTGCCGTTGCTTCTCCGCGACGAACTCGCAGGCCACACCGCTCGGTCGGTGGCGCCCCCTCCACCTCTCTGAACTTTGAAGACCATGACCATTCGCTGGTCCGGGACGGCCGGCGGGAAGGACGCCCTCGCGCACGTTGAGCCCAGGGGTGAAGGTCGTCGAGGCATTCTCAGCGGTCGTCATAGCGCGCTCTGGCGGCCACGGTAAACGTCCTTACAAGGCCCGCAGTTTGGTGCATGGCGTAGCTCCGCAAGCGCCGTGGTCAGCGCCGACGCCGGAGACTACGGCCGCCGAGGACGCCGGAAAGACGGGAGTATTGGGCCTGCGCACCGGGCCTGACCGGCCGTGGCAGCCGCAATTCTCCGTAGCTAAACTGGGTCAGGCACGTGGGAACGTGAGACGGATCCCGGTCCGTTGGGGCCGCAATCACCACACGGACCATCCGTACCATCCCAAGCTCGATGGTCTTGCGTACACTGCGGTCGCTGGTGGCGCCCCGATCCTCAGTGGCGCGCTCGCCAGTCGCTCCCGCTCAGACCGCACACGCTTTCGTGTACGCGCGGAATCTGCGGGAGCCGCCCAGAACTCGACGGCAGGGAGTGACGTTCCTGGCGGAGCGGTCATTGGCTGCCGGCCTGAAAGTTTCGGGCGAACGGAGAAGGCCATCCCTGTACAAACCGCCGCCGAAGAGAGCGCCACTATGACCCGGTAGAGACAGGCGTGTTCTTACCAGCGCCAACGAAGGGCTGTAGAATGCGTGGCGAGCAGCGTCCGAGTTCACGGGGGAGCTGAAGCCAGTGCAAAGACGAGTGCATTCGCGGGAAGGGGAGAGCCAGTCGCCGGGTCGCCGTGGAAAGCCTGAGGACCAACGCGAGAACCTGTCCTCAGTTCGTGGCGGCGCGCGCCAGTGGCACGGTTGGGCTTCCGGTCGGGGGGCGCCAACCTTGCTCGACCTGCAGCGAGCGGTAGGGAACCTTGCCGTTCAGCGGTATCTGCGCGCTAGGACGAGCCGAGCGTCGACCAGCGTTCAGCGGCAGGATCACACCGAAACCGCCGGGGACGATCATCCGGAACGTTTGGGTCCTCCGCTCCCGATGACAGCGGCCCACCCGCTGCCGGGCGACATTCTGCCTTCGCCATACGAGCGTCGGCGCAATGAGTACGCGGAAGCCGACTATCAAGCGATGGTCCGGCTTCTCGAAGACAGAATCACGACGAACGGGGAACAGCTCCATGCGTTCTTCGCGGCCCAGCTCGGCGCGTGGAACGACATAATCACCGGAGGAGCGTTGGCTGCCCTCGACCCGGATGCACTCGGGTCATCGCTTTTGAGCGCGGTCGACACCGGCCTGGATATCGTTGGTGCCCTACCTTTGCCTCCGGCTGCGGGCGTCGTCTTGGGAGTGGTGAGCCTCGTGACCAACGCACTCCAAGATGCGATCCGTGAACAACAGCTAGAGAACCGCCAGAGGACGCTGACTGCCGCGTTCGATCACGCGGAGGGGATGAGCAGAGCAGGCCGCGGCGTGCTCCCAAGTGCGATGGTGCAAGTCATGGACTACTCGCTCCATCTGAACGAACTGAAGAACCAGGGCGCCCTGCACCTGTTCAGGCTTCCACCGCTGTTCCGCGGCGAAACTGACAGGAGCCGGGTCAGAGCGCGCATCCTCGCGGCATTACTGCCCTCGCTCACGACGGCCGAGCCGCTCTCTTTTGAAGGGATTCCTGGGTGGGACTGGCTCCCGGAGGCCCCTCCAATAGTTGCTCCCGGTCTCAACGTGGAAGCGGAGCTCCAGCCTCTCGAAGGGATGGACCCCGCGATCTGGCAGACCTGGGCGCGCGAAACGCCTCTTACGGAGCAGTT
>JBKKBS010000175.1:0-2731 GCA_046713815.1 Tepidiformaceae bacterium | reverse complement strand
ATCCTGATCGGCGGCGGCATCACCGCCGCCATGGCGGCGGCCCGTCTCACCGAGAAGAGGCCGGGCCTGCGCATTGTCGTTGTGGAAGCGGGCCAGCGGCTCTTCGACTTCGAGAACCGCATGGGGTACCGCGAGCGCTATCTCGCTTACGGCGAGAATCCGTGGCCGGGCGACTTCATAGAAGACCAGGGCGGCCAGGGAATCATTTCGCGCTCGATGGCGGTCGGCGGCGCGGCCATGCACTGGGGCGGCGTCACCAACCGGTTCTCCCGCGAGGACACGCGTCTGCGCTCTCTTTACGGCCTCGCCGTGGACTGGCCCATCGAGTGGGAGGATCTGGAGCGTTACTACTGCGACGCGGAGCGGCAACTCGGCGTGGGCGGCGAGGAACCTCCGCTTCCCGAGGACAAACGGTCGGAGCCGTATCCGATGCCGGCCATGCCGCTCTCTTACAACCTCAAGACGCTGAAGACGTGGTCGGAGAAGAGCGGCATCCCGTTCTGGGCGACACCCGCCGCGAAGAACACGGTCGACGGTTACGACGGCCGTTCGATCTGCAAACGTTGCAACACCTGCGAAGTCTGTCCGACCGGCGCGCGTTACTCGCCCGACTGGACGTTCAAGAAACTTCTCGAACAGAAGCGAATCGAGTTGCACGATCGAACCCTGGTGCGGCGTCTCGTTCCGCACGACACCACGAACAGGATCGTCCGGGCCGAGGCCGTGAAAGAGGATGGCACCGGCGACACGGTCACGTACGAGGCCGGGACGTTCCTACTCACCGGCGGCTACGCGTGGTCGTCGCATCTGCTCCTGCTCTCGGCGGGCGGCCGGTTTCCGAACGGCCTCGCCAACAACTCGGGACTGGTGGGCCGGTACATGACCGGACACTCCTTCATCCAGGCCTGGATCGAAATGGACGCGCAGCTCTACCCCGGGATGAACGACCAGCACAGCCTCATCTCGCGGCAGTTCTTCCGCTGCGCGCCGTCTTCACCCTTCGTCCGACACGACCTGCGGGTGTGGGAGAGCTCTCTGGCCAAGGGACCGCGGCTCAAGAACGAATCGGGCGCGTACCTTTTCGGCGACGACCTTCTCGCCGACTGGCGGAAGAGGACGCGCGGCCGTGCCGTCGCCCGCGTTCGCACGTACCTCGATGTCCATCCGGACCGTGAAAGCCGCCTGACCCTGGACCGGGGCAACCGCAATCGCTGGGGCGATTCGATGCCCCGCATCGAGCACCGCCTGGACGCCCCGACTCTCGCCCGCCGCGATGCCGATCGTACGCACGTGTCCGCGTTGGTCGATCGGCTGGCCAGAGCCGACAACGGCCGCGTTCTGAGGACGAACGAGGGCGATTACCTCGATCATCCGGGAGGCGGGTGCCGCATGGGCACGGACCCCGCGGCGAGTGTGGTGGACTCCTACGGCCGCACCCACGATCACGAGAACCTGTGGGTCCTCGGTTCCCCGACGCTTCCCACCGGCGGCTGCACGAACGGAACGCTGACCTTCGTCGCCTTGACCCTGCGATCGGCGGAGAAGGTCGCGGGCTGACCATCGCGTAAGGACGCGGCTACCTCGTCGCCACCCCTCCGAGCGCGAACCACAAGAACCCCATATTCGGCGCGAGCTGACCTCTCACCAGCATGTGGTCGATTTCCGCGGGTTCGAAGTACGCGAGGTCGGCGAGTTCCTCCTCCTGGCGGGCGAAGTCTTCGAGGGCCAGTCTGGTGCGGCCGAGGTACAGGGCCGCGTGGTACGTAACGTTGATGATCTGACGATCCTGGGTGGCGGCGTACCTGATGTCGCGCAAGCCCAGCTCAAGGCGCACGCGCCGAACGCGCACCGGTGCGGCCTCGGCGGACGCCGCTTCGAGGTCATCGACTAGCGCCACGCGGCCCGCATCAGCGCGGCCGAAGAGTTCCTCGTTGGCCTCACGCAGGAGCGCCCCGTCGAATGTCTCCCCCGCCTGAACGTGGCCGCCGACGCTCTTGTCCCACAAGCCGCCGTTCTCCTTGTCGTCCCGGCGGCGTTGCAGGAGGACGCGTCCGTCCTGATTCACCACCAGCATCTGCACCGCGCCCGCGGCGAAGCCCCTCGCCTTCGCCTCGCCCCGCTCCATCGAACCAACCACGACGCCCGCCGCGTCGTAGACGTTCAGGAGTTCGTGGATCTGTTCGCTCAATCAGCGCTGCTTCGCGCGGGTAAGGAACTGGAACAGTACGCGGCGCATGAAGGCGGGCAAGCGCTCATCCAGGACGGGGACCGCGGTCGTGGCTCCGGGCTCGTTCCAGACATTGGTGGGCCCGGTGACATCCCAAAGAAGGTCGGCCCCCTTGAGGCCGGCTGCGGTCAAAGCCTTGTCGGCCTTCCCACCGTTTCTGGCGAACCGGTTCGCGTGAACGCGGGTGCGGTCCGGGAAAGCTCCCACATCGAAGGGCCCGGCACCCGGGAAGAGGCTTTCGAGGCCGAGGACGGCGACCCCGAAGGAGTGGTTGTCGCGGATCTCGTTCTCGGTCACTTCGGTATCGTCGGCGGCCAGAATGAACACGCCGCCGCCCGACGGCACTTTCGCCACAATCGCCGCCGGGTCGGCGAAGTTCTCATGGTTGTTGCCGATGATCCGGTTCAGCGCCACCCGGGTGCGCTTCGCTTCCTTGGAGGGATTGCCGGGAAGGGCGAAGACCAGGATGCCGCCCGCGTTGTCGTAGACGTGATTGCGCTCGAC
>JBKKBS010000174.1:0-4016 GCA_046713815.1 Tepidiformaceae bacterium | reverse complement strand
GTGCCAGTGGCAGGTGAGGATCCCGTCACAAACCGTGCCGCGATGAAGCGGAAAGCCCATGTGCGGGCAGCGATTGTCGACCGCGTAGACCTCGTCGCCGTCCGCGAACAGGCAGAGGGTGTGCCGGTCGAGGTGAACGACGAGCCGGCCGGCTGCCCGCAACTCTGCGACCGAGGCCGCACGGGCAAGGCGTCCAGGGGCAACAGCAGTCATGCGTTCCTCCTTCTCACCTGAAGATGGAAATGAATCGCCTGGTCGGCGTTCCTGCGGGCTTCGCGAGGACCATGCGTACAGACTAGAACCTCAAGTAATGTTTAAGTCAAGTGGCAAGCGAGCTGACGATCGGCGAGCTCTCCGCCCGCAGCGGCATCGCCCCCTCGGCGCTCCGCTTTTACGAAGCCCGGGGGCTGATCAAGGCGCACCGCACGTGCGGAAACCAACGCCGCTACGAGCGGGCGGTGCTCCGTCGGGTTGCGTTCATCCAGGCCGGCCGCGCGGCCGGGATCCCACTCGACCGGATCCGTGCCGCGCTCGAGACGCTTCCCACACACCGCAGTCCCACGCGCCGCGACTGGGAACGCCTCTCCCGCGGCTGGCGCGACGATCTGGATGGGCGAATAGCCACGCTCCATGCGCTCCGCGACCGCCTCACGACCTGCATCGGCTGCGGCTGCCTCTCGATCGACTGCTGCTCGCTCCTCAACCCCGGCGACGAGGCCGGCCAGACCGGTCCGGGGGCGCACTACCTCGAACGAGACAGCACACGGGCCTTAACCGTGCTCGAGTAGGCAATAGCTCGGCAAAAGTTCTGCCCGCCAATCACATGCGAGAGAACGAAAAGCCCCGGGCCCGGGGCTTTTCGAGTAGCGGGGGCAGGATTTGAACCTGCGACCTCCGGGTAATGAGACGTTGCCTTTCGGGTCAGCTGAAGGCGCGGGCCGCATGGTTCGAAGATGTCCCGGTCGCCGTGGATTTTCGGTGACGGCCTCCCCCTCACCAGCGCCCGCTGAGTCGCGATCGTCAGCGTGTTGCTCGCGCGTCGTGGGCAACGCAACTAGCACCCTTCAGGGGCATTCCCAGACGCTTGGCCCACACCAGGGCGGCGGCGGCTCTGCGCGAGAGGATGCATGATTTCTCGTATGTACTCAGACGCGGAGGCTGCTGCCCTCTACAACGTGCTCAACCCTTGGGGTCCCAGTGACGACTTCTATCTCTTCCTCGCGATGGCTTCCCCGTCCGTACTCGACATCGGATGTGGGACCGGAACCATGCTGCACCGAGCACGATCTGCTGGCCACACCGGGCGCCTAGTCGGCATCGATCCGGACCGGGCTGCACTCGACGTTGCTCGGCGACGTAGCGATATCGAGTGGATGGAGAGCACGGCAGCCTCAATGGCCTGGGACCGCGAATTCGATCTGGCGGTGATGATGAGCCACGCCTTCCAATGTTTTGTCACTGACGAGGAACTTCGTGCCTCGCTTGCCGCGATTCGCCGCGCTCTGGTCGATGGTGGGCGGTTTGTCTTCGAAACCCGTAACCCTGCGGTGCGCGAGTGGGAGGCGTGGAATCCCGGCAACCGTATCGACGTTGTTGACCCGGCAGGGCGGGCAGTGCGGGTCACCTACCAGGTGCTGTCCGTTGAAGCTCACGTGGTCACCTTCATTGAGACGACCAGTGACCCAGATGGCACCGTGCTACGCGTGGACCGGGCAAGTCTTCGGTTTCTTGCCGCCGATGCTCTGACGCGCCTCCTCACCGATGCCGGATTCGTTATCGATGCACAGGACGGCGGTTGGTTCGGCGAGGCGGTAGAAGAAACAAGCACCGAGATCGTCACCTCCGCCCGAAAGGTTTAACCCTCCGGAAGCTCCGCGTTTTCTCGTACACGAGCTGACGAGGGTTCGTTAGCCCGTCGAAGTAGCCATCACGACCATTGGCGTGCCCGAGTATTCAGGAATGTCCCTTGAAGCTGGCGGGAAGAGCGTGCGTTGCGACTAGGTAGCGACGAGCTCGCCTGACTTCATGGCGACGAACACCGCGAGATCCGGTCGGACGTAGGTCGCCTCCACCTCGAAGCCTGCCTCCTCGAGCCAGCCGATCTGCTCCGGCGCGGTGCTCGGCAGGTCCATCACCCAGTCGATCTCAATCACGGCGTCCTCGGCTCGCTCGGCTACGACGAGGTCGCCGAGCACGAAGAAGTCGCCCACCTCCGCGACGCGGCGGAAGAGATCGCGCTTCTTGGGCCCGTCTTGATGATGGACGGCGAGCACCGAGACGACGAGGTCGAACGGCCCTTCGGGCAGCGGATCCTCGAGCCGCTGCAAGCGCAGGTCGGCGTCAGGCAGCCTTTCGCGTGCGCGCTCGAGCATCGCCGCACTCGCGTCGATCCCGGTCCAGCGCGCGCCGGAGTTCCGGGCCAGGATGCGAACGGCGGTCTCACCCGTGCCGGTTCCGAGCTCGAGGACATTTCGTCCGCGAGCCGCCACGGCCATGGTCTCCTGTAGGTCTTCGTAGCCAGGAATCTCCTCGAGCATCGTCGCGAGGAAGGTGTCCGGATCCCACTCGAATTCGACACGGACGCCGACCTTACCCCTCGCGAGCGAGAGATCCGTGCGTGCGCCAGTGTTCAGGAATGTCCGCAGAGATGGCGCCGATAGAAGTGAAGGGAGGATTCGATTACCTCGCGCGTTCGGCGGCAGTCGTTTTGAACGTCGAATCCGTGTTCGCCTGTGGGATGGTTGAGAACGTCGATCTCGAGGTTCCGCTCCAAAGCCGATGCGACAAAAGCGTGGATTGACTCGTTGAGCGCGGGCAGGTCTTTCCCGGCGCGAGCGAGGAGCAGTGGCGGCAGTTGACCCCCCGAGCGGAGCAGGTGCAATGGCGAGAACTCTTGCCGCGTCTCCACAGTCACGGAAGGATCGGCACCGGGATCGTGTGTGAGATCCATTGGACCGTAGAGGGCGACCACGCACCGAATACGCTGGGCGCGCCTGAATGCCTCGCGCAGGGCGAAGGGGACGCCCATCGAGCACGTCCAGAGGCCGACACTCGACGCGTCCAACTTCCACTCTTCAGCGGCTGTTTCGACGTAGTCCAGCGCGGCTTCGATGTCGCCGGCGACATCGGGCATTCGCGTCCGCCTCTGGGACGATCGGTGGTTGAAGGTGACGGCGGCGAATCCCGCCGAGGCGATCACCTCGCCCCACGAGACGTACTGGCCCCAATCCTTGATGTCGCGGATGACGTCTGGCGGGCCGTCTCCATGAACGAAAACGACTACGGGAAGGTTTGAGTCCGACGCGCTGGGGCGGTAGAGATCGAGCCTCAATTCTTCACCATCGACCCGCCGGTAGATCAGGTCAGTGGTCCGCGTGAATTGCCCGCCGCCGGGCGGGCTGAAGACGATACGGCTTTCCTTCACCGAGATGAGACTATCCCGACCCGACCCGCTGTACGTCGGTGCACGCGCAGCAACTCCCGCTCTGCGAGCGTCGGAAGTGGTACACGATCACTCAGATGCGCGAGCGTACTGTCGCCTGGAATAGCCCGCAACGATGGGGTCTGGCCAGGCACCACGAAGACCACCGATGCCACTTCCATCCCGCGAAGGCAAAGAACGGGCAAGAGTCCGGCCCGCTGATCGCGATTGAGAGAACGAAAAAGCCCCGTTTCCGGGGCTTTTCGAGTAGCGGGGGCAGGATTTGAACCTGCGACCTCCGGGTTATGAGCCCGGCGAGCTACCAGACTGCTCCACCCCGCGACGCGAGCCCAGTATAGCGCGCGTTGCAGCGCATAAGACTCGTCGCCGTGGTACGAAGTCCCGATGAGACTCGGTGTCGAAGCTGCGCTGATCGACGGTCGCCTCATTCGGGGCGCCCTCGAGATTGCAGAGGGGCGCGTCCAGGGACACGGCCTCTCGTCGCCGAACGGGCGCGGCATCGCAGTGCCCGGTTTCGTCGACCTCCAGGTCAACGGATTTGCGGGTGTCGACTTCCTGAAAGCGGACGAGGACG
>JBKKBS010000173.1:0-5131 GCA_046713815.1 Tepidiformaceae bacterium | reverse complement strand
GCTTAAGCAGACTGAGCATTAAAGATTTTTTAGACCCCTTTTAGAGTGTCCGACCCGGTGCGAGGCTCTTGGCTGGTTAGCGAGCGCTCGGCAGGTTCGAAGAAGCTCCTAAATGCCTGGAATCCGCTCAGCTACCTGAGCATTTAACTTTGTACACCTCTTTATTTAGAGTACCCCTCCGGCGGCTTTACACCTTCCCGCTACACTTGCGCTTTGGAGGCGACCATGGTTCGACAACTCGTTTCATCCGGTGGCCCGTGGGAAGAGGTCGTGGGGTACTCGCGAGCCGGGCGCGTGGGCAACCAGGTCATGGTCTCGGGCACGACGGCGGCCGAGGCCGACGGGACGGTCTTCGGCGGCGACGACGCCTATCTCCAGGCGAAGCGCTGCTTCGAGATCATCGAGAAGGCTCTCGATGAAGCGGGCGCGAGCATGCGAGACGTCGCGCGAACACGCATGTTCGTCACGGACATCACCCGCTGGGAAGACTTCTCCCGAGCCCACGCCGAGCGCTTCCGCGAGACCAGGCCCGCTGCCACGATGGTGGAAGTCAGCCGCCTCATGACCCCCGCCATGCTCATCGAGATCGAAGTCGAAGCGATCGTGGAGGATTAGGGCGGGTCGTCGACGGGGAGCTTTGCATCCTCGCTGCGCCAGAGGTACCAACACGCGACCGTCGCCCACGGTCGCCAGGCTTCTCCCACGCGCTGCACCTTGTCCGGCTTCGGCATCGCCTCCAGCCCGTACTGGCGCATGATCGCGCGGTTGATGCCCACGTCGTTCACGGGCAGCACGTCGGGCCGGTGGAGGTCGAACATGAGGAACATCTCTGCCGTCCAGCGCCCGATGCCGCGCACGCGCGTCAGGTGCACGATGATCTCCTCGTCGTCCCAATCGTCGAACAGCTCGACGCTCAACTCTCCCGCCGCGAAGTGCTCCGCCAGGCTGCGCAGGGCCGCCACCTTCTGGCGGGAGAGCCCCACTGCGCGCATCTGTTCGTCTTCGAGGGCGAGCACGGCCATTGGCTCAGGAAAGGGTTGCGTCAGCGGCGACCAGCTCGGGTCGGTGCGGCGCAGGTCCGGGTCGAATCCCGAGCCCGTCTCGAAGAGCGCAAGGAAGCGGCCGAAAATCGTGCCCGCCGCCTTGCCGCTCAGTTGCTGGTAGACGATTGCCCGCGCGAGCGAACGGAACGGGTCTCCCTTTTCCTGGCGCATGGCGAATGGCCCGCCCGACGCGATCAGCCGGGCCATGATGGGATCCACGGCGCGCAGGTGCGCCAGCGCCGCCTCGGGATCGATCGTGGCTCCCATGGAAGGACAACGGTACAGGGCAACGGCCGCAACGGCATGCGATTGCGGCCACCACCCCGCGCCCAGGTCGCCTGAACACGCGCGGCCGGTAGACTTCACCGGGTGGTAGACGCCTTCTCGCTCGAAAATCGGACGGCGGTCGTCACCGGGGGCTCGCGCGGCATCGGTTTCGCCATCGCGCGCGCCTTCGTCGATGCCGGGGCGCGCGTGATCATCACCGCCCGCGGCGAAGGCCCCCTGCGCGACGCGGCATCGTCCCTCGGTGTGAACGCGCTCGCACTCTCCTGCGACAACGCCGACCCCGCGGCCATCGCACGCATGGCCGGGGAGGCCTGGGCGATCGGCCCAATCGACATCCTCGTGAACAATGCGGGCATCAGCCCCTACTACCGCCGCGCCGAGCACGTCAGCGTCGAAGAGTGGGATGCGGTGATCGACGTGAACCTGCGGGGCACCTACTTCGCGAGCGTGGAGATGGCGAAGCGCATGTTCGAAGCGGGCACGCCTGGCAGCATCATCAACGTGAGCTCTATTGCGGGCATCGCGCCCCTGGAGCGGCTCGGGGTCTATGCAGCCGCCAAGGCCGGCATCCACCAGTTCACGAAGGTCATGGCGCTGGAATGGGCGGAACGCAACATACGCGTGAACGCCATCGCCCCCGGCTGGACGGAGACCGACTTCACGGGCGAGCTTTTTAGCAGCCGCTGGGGCGAAGCATTGCGCGACGACATCCCCATGGGACGCCTCGCCGAGGCCAGCGACATCGCCGGCGCCGCCGTCTACCTCGCCTCCGCCGCCAGCGCCTACGTTACCGGGTCCGTCCTCGTCGTCGACGGCGGCCGCTCCCTGCGCTGACGAGGAATGCGACCGGAACGGGCCGTGCGCGTGGCCGGACCGAATGCCTTCGCGGCCACCCGGCGCATCCTGCAATTCAGCGCCGGGGGTCGCATGTCTGGCTCCGCTGGTTGGGCACCCCTACTATTGTGAGGTGACGTACATTGAACTCGCGACGGAGCCTCTCGAACACAGCTACGAACGCGTTCTCCAGGCTTACTGCGAAACCGGCACGGAAGAGTCTCTCTACGAGGCCAGCATCCTCAGCCAACAGTTTATTGCCGCGGGGATACGCCCGGACGAGATAGTCGCTATCCACGTCGCAGGCGCCGCGAAAGTGGTCGACCATGACGACAGCCGTTGCCGGGAGGCTGCCCAGCAACTGCTGCTCGAAGTGATGATTGCCTACGGCGTGCGATACAGCGAGTACGCGGAGGTGCGCTACGCGGTGGTGGACGCGGGCATGAAGTTGGAGCAGGCGAGGGCGGAGATCGCCGAGCGGACGGAGCAGGAACACCTCGCGCTGCTGGCGAGCATCAGCCACGAGTGGGGCACTCCGCTCACCGTCATCAAAGGCAACGTGTCCGCAATCCGCCGTCACTTCGATGCGAACGAGGTCACCCCGGAACTTTTGTCGTGCCTCGCGGATGTCGAACTCTCCCTTCAACGGATGCTGTCGCTGCGCGAGGATTTGATGGCGGCGAGCCGGTCCGAGGTGCCCGAACTCGACGCGGAGCCGATCCACATGGGCCACTGTCTCGAGCGCGCCGTCCGTTGGGTGCGTCCATCCGCGGATGAGAAGGGGCTCTCGTTGGCCGCGTCCATGGAGTGTGAGGCGCCCTACGTGTTCGGCGACGGGGACGCGATGCAATCCATCCTCGGCAACCTGCTTTCAAACGCCGTGCGCTACACGCCGAGGGATGGTGCCATCACGGTGACGTGCACCCAGGACTCCGAGTCGGTGGTGGTCGTCGTGAGCGACACCGGCATCGGCCTCAGCGAAGAGGCCTCGCACCGCATCTTCGAACGCTTTTACCGTGCCCCCGAAGGCAGGGCGGCGGCCACCTTTGGACTTGGGCTGGGCCTATCCCTCACCAGGAGCCTGGTCGAGGCCCAGGGCGGCTCAGTCCACGCGAAGGGCGCGCCAAACGAGGGGTCTACCTTTACGGTGACCTTCCCAATCGCGAAAACAGACGAAACAGAGGACAACTAAGATGACTCAAGATTCGCTCCCCGGGCGGACCCAGGGCCAGGACAGGGCAACTATTTCCGAACAGCGCCAGACCATCGAGGACCTGGAAACGCCGGTCATTCAAGTATGGGAGGGCGTCCTCGCCCTGCCGCTGATCGGCTCCGTGGACACGATGCGCGTGAAGTTTATGAACGAGCGGCTGCTGCAACGCATCGTCGACACCGGCTCAAGCATCGTCCTGGTGGATATCAGCGGCGTGCCGGTGGTGGACACTGCCCTCTCCCGCCACCTCCTCGAGACCGCCGCTGCCGCCCGCCTGCTCGGGGCCGACGTGATCGTCGTGGGCATCACCGCCCGCACCGCCGTCACACTCATCCAGCTCGGACAAGACCTGGCCGGAGTCACCACGCGCACGACCATGGCGAAGGGCCTGGAACTCGCCTTCCAACAGCTGGGGTTGAAAGTCGTCCCCGAGGCGAGCGTCTCGGCGGGCGAACGTTGATGGTACGCGTACCTATCATCAAGGTCGGCGATACGCTCATCGCCACCGTCGACGAGGACCTCACGGACGACGATGCGCTCGCTTTCCAGGAGGCCTTGAACGAGCGCCTGGAAAAGTTCGGCGCCACCGGCGTCCTGATCGATGTCAGTCTCGTCGAGACGATTGATTCGTTTCTCGGCCGACTGCTCCACGAGACAGCCGTCGGAGCACGCCTGCTGGGTGCGGCGACAGTGGTGGCCGGCATTCAGCCGGCCGTGGCAATGACGCTCGTGGAGCTGGGGTTAAGGCTCGAAGGGGTGCGTACGGCGCTGACGGCCGAAGTCGGACTGGCGCTATTGGCGGAATCCAACAAGCAAGGCAGCCGCCGTGCACGCTGAGACGATCGTCCTGGTACGGGACGAGGCGGGCATCGTCGAGGCCCGCCAATGCGCACGCCGGTTGTCCGCCGAGCTTGGCTTTGGGCTCATGGACCAGAGCCGCGTGACGACGGCCGTTTCCGAGCTTGCGAGGAACGTGGTGCGGTTTGCCGTAGATAGCAGTGGCACGGTGTCGGTGAGAGTGGTCACGGGCGCGGAGGGCGAGGCCGGCATCGAGGTGGTGGTGGAGGACGAGGGCCCCGGCATCGACGACCTCGCGCAGGCGATGCAGCAGGGCTGGTCCTCGGGACGGGGCCTCGGCCTCGGCTTGAGCGGCACAAAACGGCTGATGGACGAAATGCACCTGGATTCAAGGATAGGCGTGGGCACGAAGGTGACCATCCGCAAGTGGCTCCGGCCGGTGCATGTTCGCGCCCGTTAGCCGAGCGGTGCGGAGTTCAGCGGATGTGGAGTGGCTTCGCAGAGAGACGGAGACGATGGCCAGGAACCTGGGCGCGCAGCCGGGCCTTGCCGCGGAACTCGTGCTGGTCGTTTCGGAGCTGGCCACCAACCTCCTCCGTCACGCCGGCGGGGGCACACTGACTCTGGAGACGCAGGGAGAAGGCGGGGGCCGGATGGGCATGCGCATCGAAAGTCGAGACACGGGGCCAGGACTCGAAGATGTTGAGCGCGCCCTGAGTGAGGGCTTCAGCACCGCGGGCGGCCTGGGACAGGGTCTCCCCATGGTCAAGCGGTTGACTGACAGCATGGAGATTGTGACCTCGTCCCAGGGCACGACCATCGTGGGAGTGAAATGGATCCAAGCGCGAAACCCCTCCGCATAGGCGCTGCGGCGCGGCCGTATCCAGGTCAGTCCGAGAATGGCGACGCCTGGTTCTGCCACGAGGGCGGTCCCTTTACGACCGTGGCACTGGTC
>JBKKBS010000172.1:0-2510 GCA_046713815.1 Tepidiformaceae bacterium | reverse complement strand
ATCGCTGCAAGCCAGAGCCCGCTTCGTTTGAGCAGGTCGTTGGCGGCGACCACGGTCATGCCCGTGAGGGCGCCGATGCCGGGCACGAGGGCGGCGGTGTAGTAGCTGTGGTAGATGCCCTCCGCATATGAGAAGACCAGCCCAAAGAGGAGCACCCAGCCTGCGAGCAGGACCGTCGCCGCGCGGCGCAGGTAGTCATTGCGCCAACGCCATGCGCAGAGGATTGACCCGAGGAGGGCGAATGGGATGAGCCAGGCGACCTGGCCGCCGTTCGCCGCATCGAACATGCGCCAGAGACCAGGGGTGCCAGCGATGATGCCCCCGCGGCCGTTGATTGCGACCCCGGGCCCGAGGTTCCCTGCCTGCCCGGGCGTTGCATTGCCGTTGGCGGGGCGCGGAGCGCTGCCACCTCCGCCGGGCACGTCGCCTTCGCCATCGATGCGGCCAATGCCGTTGTAGTCGACGATCAGGTTCTGGACGGAATTGTCCGCGCTGCCGCCGATGTACGGGCGCGACGATGAGGGCCAGGCATCGACCAACAGCATCCAGGAGCCGGAGACGACGAGCGTTGCGCCTGCGAGCAGGCCCAGGCGGAGGGCAACGCTGCGCAAGACGGCCAGGCGATGGACCTGCGGATAGGCGGCGACGATGGCGAGTGCCAGGGCCGGGCCCGGGATCCAGGCGACGAGCATCTTGGTGTTGAAGGCGAGGCCCACAAGCGCACCCGCGAGCGCTGTCCAGAGCCACCAGCGCGGGCTGTCGATTGAGCGCAGCACCGCACCCGCGGCGCCAATGAGGAACAGGATGAGGAACGGCTCCGGAAGGTTGATGCGGTCGACAGCGACGGAGATGGGGGAGAGGGCGAGCGTAAGGGCCGCAATCGTGGCGGCGAGGACGCCGAAGTTGCGGCGGACGATGAGCCACAACAGGGCGACGCAGCCCGTCCCCGCAAGCGCGCTGGGCAGCAGGATCGACCAGGATGAGTAACCGAAGATGCGGACGGAGAGGGCGCTGAACCAGAGGAAGACGGGCGGTTTGTCAACGGTGATAAAGCCGCCAGGATCAAACGCGCCGAAGAAGAAGTTGCTCCAGGACTGACTCATCGAGCGCGTGGCGGCGGAGTAGTAGGTGTTGCCGAAGCCGTTGTCGCCAAGCCGCCACGTATTGAGGAAGAGGGAGAGCCCGACGACGCCTGCAAAGGCGAGCCACGGGAGCCACCGTTCGAGCATCGCGAGGGCGGGAATAGCGATGCCGCGAGAGCTAGTGTTTGGGGGCAGTCGAAGCTCGACCGATTCAGCCATGGTTGACCTCGGACACGGAGAAATGATGAGGGCGAAAGACCCATGCGGAAAGGAAGGCGAATCGAGTGCGGGTCGCGAAGACGCCACTGGCGATCGCGAGCAGTGTCTCAAATCTGGAGTTTGCATCGGGGAACGAGAGAGGGCAACGGCGTAAGATGCCCGTTTAGCGACCAGCGGGTTACTTGCCGGGGCGCGGAGGGAAGCGATGGCGCGATTGACGTCCTTGACGAACGAGACGATGACCGATGATCAGCGGCGAGTGGCGGACGCCATCCGCAGCGGGCCGCGGGGCGGGATGCGCGGACCGTTCGAGGCGTGGCTGCGAAGCCCGGAGTTTGCGGACCATGGGCAGCGGCTGGGCGCGTACGCGCGCTTCGGCACGGGTCTGCCAGCGGACGTGATGGAACTGGCTATTCTCCTGACGGGCGCACACTGGAAGGCGCAGTTCGAGTTCTGGGCGCATGCGCGGCTGGGGCGGCAGGCGGGCTTGCCGGCCGAGGTCATCGAGGCGGTGCGCGTGGGCGCGCGGCCACCGCTGGAACGTGAGGACCTGGTAGTGGTGTACGAGGTCGTGTCGGAGCACTTCGCCAACAACCGCCTATCGGACGCGACGTATGCGCGCGCCGTGGAGGTGCTGGGGGAGAAGGGGCTCGTGGACGTGATCGGGATCGTGGGCTACTACGGCCTGGTGTCGATGACGCTCAACATCTTCGAAGTCGATGTGCCGGAGGGCGAGCGGAGGCCGTTCGAGTGAGCCCTCACCCCCGGCCCCTCTCCACTGCGGTGGAGAGGGGAGTTGAGTGGTGCGCAGAGGCCGTTCCAAGGCAGGGCCGACACTTGAACAGGACTGGTACCCCCGGCAGGAATCGAACCTGCGGCCAGACGCTTAGAAGGCGCCTGCTCTAATCCGCTGAGCTACGGGGGCCCGTTGACGAACCACTTTGAACTCAAATACAGCAGGCGCCGATGTGAGTAGTGGCGTATCGGTTGTGCTGCAACGCTGGTTCAGCAGTATACTTTCGGGGAACCCGGCAAGGAGTTACCCCCATGGCAACCGTCAGACACAGCGCAGCGCACCACAACCGACACCTGGCAAGCATACCAAACCCTCTTCGCCAACGACCTCGAGGCCAGTAACAAGGCCCCCCGCACCGTTGATATCTACCGCCTCTCCGTGGACCAGTTGGGCAGTTTCCTGCGGACGCAGGG
>JBKKBS010000171.1:0-3964 GCA_046713815.1 Tepidiformaceae bacterium | reverse complement strand
GCTCCACCCTCTCAGATCCTCTTTCGCTGAAGCGAATCGCCGCGTCACTGAAGTCTCGCCCTGCCGTGGGCAACCGTCTCGGCTTCGAGATAACGGAGACCGCTGAGCTGGAGGACCTCTCAGCGGCCACACAATGGATGCACGAGCTCACCGACCTTGGGTGCACATTTGCCCTGGATGGCTTCGGGACCGGATTTAGCTCCATCGCATACCTTCGGAACCTTCCGGTGAAGCAGATAAAGATCGATGGTTCCTTCGTCCGCGGGCTCGCTACGGAGCCCAAGCAGCGAGCGCAGGTGGCGATGATGCAGGCGCTAGCCGAGTCGCTCGACTTGGAGACGGTGGCTGAGTGTATCGAAAACGAACGGACGCTCGCCGCCGCGAAGGATCTGAAGATCAGCCTGGGGCAGGGGTATCACCTCGGAAGGCCGTTGAGACTCTTACCCCTCGCCGAGAAGCACGCGGCCTAAAACGGCGCCGTTTCGGGTCGCGCCCGATCGGAGTCCAAGTTCCCGATGGCGAGGCTCGATGCATGAATGGCGATGACGCTCTCGTGAGAATTTCGCAAGAAAGTTCCTGTAACATTCGTTTGATGGGCGAATCGAGTGCGGTCGGATGCGGCCGGGAGGACCTGGATCTGATTTGGCCCTTGACGCAGGACGTTATCAGCCGGTTTCAGGGCCATGGGGTCTTTGTGTTGGGGCGAAGCTTCGAGGGCTACGGAGTAATTACTGGCGAGCGTTTGCAAACCGCGGAAGAGCGGCTCGATTCACCGTTCGACGGCGACTCGTTGATCCACACCAGCGCGGACTGCCGGCAGGGTCGTCTCGCCGTACTTGGCGACGCGGCCTGAGCGCTCCTTAAGCTCGCGATACCCGCTGCCCGGACCCGGTGAGTGGGACTCCAAACGCGCCGCGCGTCGTTCGCTATGACGAGGTAGTCGAACCTCGGTCATTGATCAGCCAGTGCCCCGGCGTTCGGCGTAGACTCGGACATCCGTCCCTACGGTGCTCGGAGGATGTCATGACAACCATCAATCGCGAGATTCGACTTGCTTCACGCCCCGTTGGAACGCCAAGGGAGAGCGACTTCCAACTTGCGGAGACCGAGATCCAAGAGCCGGGAGACGGTGAGCTTCTCGTCCGTAACGTCTTGATGTCAGTCGACCCCTACATGCGGGGGCGGATGAACGACGCGAAGTCGTACGTGCCACCCTTCGAGTTGGGTCAACCCCTACAGGGAGGCGCAATCGGTCGTGTGGAGCGGTCAAGGCACCCTCAGTTCCAACGGGGCGACTACGTCCAGAGTTCCCTGGGCTGGCGAGAGTACTTCGTGTCGGACGGCAGCGGAATCGCGAAAGTTGAGGCGATTGCCGGTTCAGTTTCTGAACACCTCGGCGTGCTTGGCGGCACCGGGCTGACCGCGTACGTAGGGCTACTGGATATTGGTCAACCCAGGCCAGGAGAAACTGTTTTCGTGTCTGGTGCGGCCGGTGCGGTGGGCAGCATCGTGGGCCAGATCGCCAAACTGAAAGGGTGCCGCGTGGTGGGCAGTGCTGGCTCGGACGCCAAGGTCACATTCCTTCGAGAAGAACTGCGATTCAACGCGGCCTTCAACTACAAGACCCTCGGTCTCGACCAGGCGCTTGCTCAGACCTGCCCCGACGGGATCGACGTGTACTTCGACAATGTGGGAGGCGACCACCTCCAGGCGGCCCTGAACCATATGAACCCGTTTGGACGCATTCCTGTATGCGGCATGATCTCGGCCTACAACAACGAAGCGCCGGTCCCTGGTCCGAATAATCTCATGGTAATTATCCGCCAGCGACTCCTCGTGAAAGGGTTCATCATCTCCGACCACCTCGACCGGCGGCCGGCGTTCGTCACGGACATGACCATGTGGCTACGGGAGGGCAGCGTGAAGACCCGTGAGACCATCGTCGAAGGGCTTGCGAACGCCCCAGCTGCTTTCATTGGGATGTTGCACGGCGAGAATACGGGGAAGATGCTCGTACGGGTGGGTCCCGATTGACGCTGTGAGGCGCTTCCGAAAGCTCTTGTTAGAATTCGCTCCCATCGAAGCAGAGCAACAACTTGAGCGAGACTACCCCGCGCTGAAGGAGGCGCGGGACCGGGCTCGACATAACCTCAGGGCGCTAATGCAGTGGGTGGACGAGTAAAATGTACCTAGCCCGAGACGTTCCGCTCGGTGGTGCGCGACTCGATGTCATAGAGAGCTTCGATGGAGATCGTGTCACCCATCTCTCGCACCACCTTGAGGACGTCCTGGCTGGTCATTCCGAACCCATTTCCATTTCGCATGCCCTCGTATCCTGACTGCATCGCGCGATACGCCAGCACCTGCGCGCTCATAGGATCGACCGCCAGCGCGTAGCCAGCGACGAGCATCTCGCGCGCTGGACGCCCGACGCCAATTACCATTGCCGCGAGGGGCAGTTGAGTGCTCGCTGAGGCGGCGGCGAATTGCTCGTCCGAACGAACGATGGGCATCAGGAGGTCCGCGCCCGCGTCTGCATAGACGGCGAGGCGCTCGAGCGTGAGTGCGGTTCCCTCATGAGCGAACGCGTTGCAGCGGGCGATGATGAGGAAGTCCGAGTTGCGTCGGGCATCGACGGCGACCTTGATGCGGTCTGCCATCTCAACCGACGACACAAGGTGCTCCACGCCCTTGTGATGGTGGACGCGCTTCGGCGCAACCTGATCCTCGATCTCCACGGCTGCAGCACCGGCATCTTCGAGGAGACGAATCGTGCGGGCCAAATGCACCGGATCACCGAAGCCAATGCCGCCGTCCACCACCACCTGCACGTCGACGCGTTCCGTAATCGCTCGGGTGGCTTCGCTCAACTCCGTGGCTGTGAGCAGCGCCTCGGTCACGCCACGCTGGTACCCGAGTCCCCCACCCCCGAGGTAGACAGCATCGAATCCGACACGCTTTGCCAGGGCGGCGGAGAGCGCGTCCAGCGCGAGCGGCGCGACCACCAGTTCAGGGGCAGGGCGAATAAGTCGCGCTCGTAGGTCGCGTCGGGTGAGCATGCGGCGCTCAGTCTAGTGTACTGTAACCGTAATGCCTAGTACGTTTAGGGGGATGGGAGAGACATCTACGTTTAGGCTAACGACGGCTGATCGCGAGCAGTTGGAGCGCCTGCGGCGCAAGCCGGGAACGACCCGCAAAGTGTGCCTTCGGGCAGATATCCTCGTTGCCGCCGCCGATGGCAAAGGCGTGCGCGAGTCTGCCCGCACGCTGCAGACGACGACGCCCACAGTGATGCTCTGGAAGGGTCGGTACGCGAGCGGTGGGCTGAGAGTAGTACTGGCGGACGCACCTCGACCGGGACGCCCGCGCCGGGTGACCGCGGAGAAAGTGGCCGAAGTGGTTGAGCGGACGACGCGCGAGAAACCCGTCGGAGCGACACATTGGAGCACACGGACGCTGGCTCCGGTGGTCGGGTTGAGCCACACGCAAGTCCACCGCATTTGGCGCGCGCACGGACTCAAACCTCACCGCGAGGAAACCTTCAAGGTGTCAACTGACCCCGACTTCCTCACAAAGTTGGAAGACGTCGTCGGCCTCTATCTCAACCCCGCCGGAAAAAGCGGTCGTTTTCCCTATCGCTGTCAACTGTCCCCCCCCGGTTGGAAGCCAGGAGTTGCGGTCACGCCGCCGCTTCGGCGTGACATCGGTCCGGTTCTAGTCCGCGTGGCGTCCGACGGCGAGACCCAAAAACAGCCCGACCACGAGTGCTACCGAGCCAGCAATCATCGTTGCCATGATGCCTGCAGAGGCCGCCGCCTGAGTGGTCTGGGCGCCGACTGTCACGGCCGCTTGAGTCGCTTGGGCCCCGGCAAACGCCGCAGCCTGTGTCGCTTGCGCGATTTTTAGATTCTCGATCTCTTTGTGAAGGTCCTGAGGTTCGTCGTTCATTGATTCTCCGTTTTGT
>JBKKBS010000170.1:0-3210 GCA_046713815.1 Tepidiformaceae bacterium | reverse complement strand
CAACATAGCGATTCGAGCACGCCCGCAGCCCGGCTTCCACGCTATCCCGCCGGCGTTCGCCTCCCTCGACAACGCGCAGGCAGGCCTTGCCAGCCCATTCCCGCGCCATCTTCTCGACCGCGGCAATTTGAGCGGGACTCGTCACCACCACGAGGCAACCCGCGCCGACCACGGTCTCGTAGGCCGCCAGGCTCCACGCGAGTACGGGCCGCCCTTCGAGGCCGGCGAACAGCTTATCCTCGCCGAAGCGCGTCGACGAGCCCGCAGCGACGATGACGGCATCCAGCTTCATCGCCCGAAGCTACCACTGCCGTGGGTTCCGTCCCACTCTAGCGTCGGCTAGCATGGATCCTTGGCCGTACCGGCCGCGGGAGGGAGTGCCATGAGCGCCTCCGTCGATCAGCTGCTCACGCGCGTCTCCAAGCCCGCGCGCTACACCGGCGGCGAGTGGAACAGCGTCACCAAGCCGTGGGATGCGACCGCCGTCCACATCGCCCTCGCGTACCCGGACAACTACGACATCGGCATGTCGAACATGGGCATCGGCATCCTCTACGACATCCTCAACAAGATCGACGATGTCGGTTGCGAGCGCGTCTATGCCCCATGGGAGGATATGGAGGCCGAGATTCGCAAGGAGGGCACACTTCTCTGGAGCCTCGAAAACCGCCGCCCCCTGCGCGACTTTGACGTCCTTGGATTCACGCTTCAATACGAGCTGACCTATTCGAACATCCTCAACGTGCTCGACCTCGGCGGTATCCCGCTCTGGGCGGGCGACCGGACGGACGACCACCCGCTCGTCATTGCCGGTGGCTCGGGCGGCTTCAACCCCGAGCCCATGGCGCCGTTCATCGACGCCTTCGTGATTGGTGAAGGCGAGGAGGCCGTTGTCGAGATCGCGGACCTCGTGCGCGGCTGGAAGCGCGACCGGACGCCGCGCGTCGAGCGGCTGCGCCAACTCCTGGCGCTCCCGGGCATGTATGTGCCTTCGTTCTACGAAGCGCGCTACGACGCCGACGGGCACTTCGCCGCACTCGAACCCACGATTGCGGACGCCCCGAAGGTCATTCACCGGCGCATCGTCGAGACGCTGCCGCCGCCCCTCGTGAACCCGATCGTGCCCTTCCTACAGACGGTCCACGACCGCGCGGCCGTGGAGATCCAGCGTGGCTGCACGCAGGGCTGCCGCTTCTGCCAGGCCGGCATGATCTACCGTCCCACGCGCGAACGGTCGCCGGACGAAGTGGTCGAAGCTGCCCGCCAGCTCATGCTCAACACGGGCTACGACGAGCTATCGCTCCTCTCGTTGAGCACGACTGACCACAGCCAGATCGTGCCGATCGTCAACAAGCTCGTCTCTACCTTCCCAAACCTGAAGGTCAGTCTGCCGAGCACGCGCGTCGACAGCTTTTCCGTGGATGTCGCGAATGCCATCGCCAAGGGCAAGAAGCACACGCTCACCCTCGCCCCGGAGGCTGGGAGCCAGCGCCTGCGCAACGCGATCAACAAGCTCGTGAGCGAGGACGACCTCCTCGGCGCTGCCGAGAACGCCTTCGAACGCGGCTGGACCGGGATCAAGATGTACTTCATGGTCGGCCTGCCCACGGAGACGATGGAGGATGTTGCCGGCATTATCGAGATGGGCGAGAAAGTGAAGGCGGTCGGGCGAAAGCACGCCGGCGGGCGCGCCAAGGTGCGGGTGAGCACAAGCAACCACGTACCCAAGCCGCACACCCCCTTTCAGTGGGCGCGCCAGGATACCGCCGCCGAACTGCGCCCGAAGCACCAGCTCTTGCGCGACGGCTGTCGCAGGGCCGGGGTCGAGTTCAGTTGGAACGACCCCGAGGACTCGTTCCTCGAGTCTGTCCTCAGCCGCGGCGACCGACGCGTGGCGCTCGTCATCCACGAAGCGTGGCGGAATGGGGCGAAGTTCGACGCCTGGGGCGAATACTTCCGCGCGAACGTCTGGCGCGACGCCTTCGAACAGGTCGGCGTCGACCCCACATGGTTCGCGCACCGTGAGTGGGACACGCACGAACCGCTGCCCTGGGACCACATCGACAGCGGTGTGACGAAAGCCTACCTGCGGGGCCAGTGGCGCGACGTGCACTCCGTCGAGACGGTCGCAGACTGCCACCACGGGGGCTGCAACGTCTGCGGCATGCAGTCTTTCGACGCACTCAGCGGCACGAAAGGCGTCGCCGATTGCGTGGTCAAGCTCGACAAACTCGTCGAGCTCCGCCGCGGCGAGAAGAAGTACGAAGGCGAGATCGTCGAGCTGGTGTAGGTTTGGATTTGTGTAGAAGGCGGACTGATCGGCGCGGAGATGTTCACAGGATTCGATTTTCTGTCGGAGATCCTCGACGGACTTTGGCCGAACCGGAACGTTACGGGCATCTCCTTGGGTCATCCGCTGGATCATCGGGCGTAGGCGAACGAAAGTAAGACTATGGCGCGAACAAGCCGTATCTGGTGGTCGCGGGCGTCCTGGTCGCAGCGACTATCCCTCCTGGCAGTGATCTGGCTCGTCGTGGTCGGCCTACTACTGGTTACGGGAGACTGCACCTGGCCCCTTCGACTGGTCGTTTGGGGCGGCTTGATTGCAGTCATCTGCATTCGAGTCGCCCGCAAAGGGCGTGGCCGCTGAGAGTTCAGTTCAGCCGGAGCGTTGGGACACCTTTATGCGAGAGCTGATCCTCGATAGCCGCGAGAACCGTGGTTGACACTCCGCAAGTTTGTACCAACCGCGCGATGAAGTCACTCCCCTCGCTGTTGCCTCGTTCCCGGCCCTCTCTCTCGGGAAGACCTGCCCCGGGGCCGTCCAGAAGCTGGTCGGACCATCTTGGAATACGACACATCGGGATCGAGCGGTCCTCACTTCCTCTCAAGCCTCCGTGTCAGAACGTCCCGACGAATTGCAAGGGGGGCGGCTAGGAACCGCGCGCGCCGAGAGCAGACTCCGGCCCGCGAGCGCCCTATCGCTGTGACGCTCCGCAAGAAACAACTGAGAAGCCCTAGGGTTCCTGAATTCATCTCCACGCAGCGGGTTTACCGTGGCCAAGTGCGAGAGGGCTGCTGTGGTGCGGTGACCGACTATCTGGCGATAGTGTTGGCCACGCGCTTGGACCACGCCTCACCGCCTGGCGGCGGCGAGCTCGTCGGCTGTTAGTTCCTCGTGGTCGATGGCATCGAGACTCTTGAGCCCGG
>JBKKBS010000169.1:0-3259 GCA_046713815.1 Tepidiformaceae bacterium | reverse complement strand
CCATGTAGCTCGTCGGAACGGCGAGCACGACGCTGTCGGCACCGAGCCGAGACACCGTCCCGTTCACTTTGAATCCGTTGACCAGTCTGGCCAGGGAGTCCGGCCCTTGTCGCAGTCTCTCGACGGCGACGGCAGACAGTTCCAGCCGCACCGCCATCGCACGCGCCAGCTCGGCGACTTGAACCGGAGCGTACCGATAGCAGCCGGCCGTGGTCCCGAAACAGGCGACCGCGGCAACCAGAACAAGCGAGCGCGCCGAACCGCGCGCGGAGTAGCCGGCGAGCATCGATGCACCTGCTCAAGAATGAAGGGACCTGGCCCGGGCCTGGGGCATCTCACGCTACATTGTACGCTCGCAGACGAACCTGCAACCAGTACCGCCGAAGGCTCTCGTGACCGCCGCCACCACGAACGACGACACACCTCCACCTGCCGCGATCGTCGAACCCTCGGACCTGGGCTTCGGCAAGGTCGTCTCGCAACAGGTCCGCGGCCGATTTCTCTCGCACGACGGAATCCCCACCAGCCGAAAATACGGGCTCGGCGCGCAGCGCGCCGAACGGTTTTACCTGAACGCGCTCAATGCGCGATGGCCCGCATTTCTGGCGTGGATGCTGGGCGCCCTGCTCCTGATGAACGGCTGCTTCGCGCTCGCCTACGCCGCGCTGGGCGAAGGCGCCTTGCGTGGCGTCGACGGGATGGGAATCAGCGACCCTTTCCTCCGCGCCTTCAGCTTCAGCGTCGCCATCTTCACCACGACGGGCACGGGTGCCATGACCGCGTTCGGCAACACGGCGCACTGGCTGGTCATTTTCGAGTCGCTGGTCGGTCCGATTACGCTGGTCATCATCAGCGGCATGCTGATCGCTCGGCTGACGCGCCCGCGGATGCGCCTCCGATTCAGCGAATCGGCCATCGTCGCGCCGTACGAGGGAGGGCGAGGGCTGATGTTCCGGATGGTGAATGTGCAGCCCGGCGAGTTGAGCGATGTGCAGGTGCGCGTCAGTCTGGCGATGTTCAGGGACAACGATGGCCACCGGGAGCGAGAGTTCCATCAGCTCACGCTCGAACGCAGCTCGGTCGAGTTCTTCCCTCTGCACTGGACGGTCGTGCATCCGATCACCGCCGACAGTCCGCTGGGCGGCATGACTCCCGAGAGCCTGCGCGCCGCGGAGGCGGAGTTTTTGGTCGGGGTGAACGCGCATGAGGAAACCTTCTCCACCCGGGTCACGACGCGCACCTCCTATCTGTGGGACGAGGTGCGATGGGATGTGAAGTTTGCCAGCATGTTCGCCAACGCCGCCGATGGCGTCCTGGCCATCGACGTCGAGCGGCTGGATCGCACCGAGCGCCTGAACGAGGGAGCGACCAGCACCCCGTCGGCGCTCGAGCTCAGTGCCGCGGCGGCTGGTGCGTGACGACCTGACGCCGCGTTCGCGGCGTTAGGCATCAGCGCTCGATGTCCGCGCCGACGCGGATCGCTTCCAGATCGAGTTCCTGTTCCAGCTCGCGCAGCACTTCGTCGGAAATCGCCCCTTCATTGCGCAGCCTGACCAGCATCCGACGCTCGGCGTTGATCATCCCCACGCGCAGACGGTGTCGTCCGGGGGTGCCGCCTTTGTGATGCTGATGCATCTGCACTCGGTCTCGCACTTCCGAGCGCAGGTACTCCACGTCGCGCGGATCGGCCCATGACTCGCGCGACAGGTCGTCCAACGCCTCTGCGCCGCGGCGTGTCGCTTCCAGTCGCGCCATCCGCTCCTCCTCGAAGTGCTTGGTCTCGGGAGTGAAACTGAAGGCGCGGATGATCGGGGCCAGCGACAACCCCTGCACCACCAGCGTCATCACGATCACGCACATCGTGATCAGGATGATCTCGGTGCGATAGGGAAACGCAGAACCGTCGGCGAGAACCCTCGGAAGCGCCAGCGCTGTGGCCAGCGAGACAATACCGCGCATGCTCGTCCACGACACCAGAAAAATGGCCTTCTTGCTGCGCACGGGATCGCGACGACGCAGCTCGGGATCCAAATAGCGCGGCAGGTGCGTCGCGATCGGCACCCAGATGAGTCGCACCACGATCGCCACTGCTCCAATCGTTGCGCCGGTGCGCACGACCCATGTCAAGGAACCCGCGGGGATCGACTCCAGCAGCTGGCCGAACTGAAGCCCCAGGATCAGGAAGATCATGGCGTTGAGAAGGAAGATCAGCAGGTCCCACACCGCCCGCGTCTGCAACCGCGACATCGGCCCGACCGCCATCGACAGATGCTGCCGCAAATACAGCCCGCCGGCGACGCACGCGAGCACCGCCGAGACGTGGAGCGTTTCCGCCGCCAGCCACGCCACGTAGGGCGCGGCGAGCGTGAGCACTGTTTCCGCCAGCGCATCCTTGGTCCATCGGACCGCGCGAATGATCAGCCAACCGACAAGGAGGCCGATAAGGGCGCCGACCCCCACATCAATAAAGAAGCGAACGATTGATTCGCCCCAGCTGAACACGCCGGTGACCGCCGCCGCCACCGCCGTGCGATAGAGCACCAGCGCCGAGGCATCATTCACCAGGCTTTCGCCCTCGAGAATCACGATCACCCGTCGTGGCACCGGGAGTCGCGAGACGATCGCCGCGGCCGCCACCGCGTCAGGCGGCGAGATGATAGCGCCGAGTGCAATCGCGACTGACCACGGAAGTCCCGGAAGGAGTGCGCGCGCGACGATCGCGACGGCGGCGGTGGTCGCCAGCACCAAGCCGACTGCGAGAAGACTGATGGGACGGATGTTCGCCTTGAATTCACGCAGCGACGTGAAGAAGGCCGCGGCCCAGAGAACCGGAGGGAGAAAGACAAAGAAAACGATGTCCGGCTCGAGCTCCGGAATCGCGACTCCCGGCACCAGTCCAACGAGGAGTCCAGCACCTACCTGCAGAATCGGGGTCGGAATTGGAAGCCGGCGCCCGAGCGACGTCAGCGCGACGACAAGGGCCGCGAAAGCGATGGCGAAAACGATCGGCGGAAAATTCGGCATCCGGCTGATGCTCAGCAGTACTCGGGAAGTCGCGCGAATAAGGCGGCAGCGGAAGCACAATCTTCCTGCGTCACACCACGCGCGCCAGCCGGCTGACCGTCGGTCGTTGGGGCCCCTCACGTCTGCAGACAAGGCCCGCGGTTAGTCTCGGGATCATCGAAATTGACACTGTGGGCGTAAAGGTAGTCACGCTGGCGCCGCGCGCGAGAGCGCTCCAGTTTGCGCGTTTCACACC
>JBKKBS010000168.1:0-18127 GCA_046713815.1 Tepidiformaceae bacterium | reverse complement strand
TTCGGGCGCCACGGGCCGCGAGATCAAGGGTTGGAACTACAAGATCGGCTGGTGGTAGGCGCAGCCAGCGCTGCACCGAGTCCAAAGGCCGTGGTTCTCAGGTCCAAAGCTGATTACGGGGCGAATTCGATTGCGATCACCGTCGCGTAGTCGTCCACCACGCCGGGCGGCACGGTGATCGCGAGTTCGCCGTCGGGGTCGCGGTTCGTGAGCTGGTCGAGGATTGCGATGCGAGCGGAGTGTTCCAGCGCGCGGCCGGACGCCAGTTCACGCACGGAGCGGACGTGCTTCACCCTTACGCCCCGCACGGTGACGGTGTCGTACGGGCGCATCAGGAGGTGGAGGTAGGCGGTGGCGCCGCGGCGCGTGGATGGGCCGTACCACTGCCACGGATCGAGGCCTGCGGTCGTCCCGAGGATGCTCTCGCCGTTGCGCTCCATCCAGGCTCCAACCGCTGCCAATCGCTCGATTTGCCCGGGCGGGATCGCGCCGCTGCCCATGGGACTGACGTTGAGCAAGAGGTTGCCGCCCTTGCCGGCCACCTCGCAGAGCGTGTGAATGAGCTGCCGCGACGACTTCAAGTCGGTGTCGGCCGGGTTCCACCCCCAGCTCTCGTTCATCGTCATGCAGCTCTCCCAGCTCCCTTCGAGCGGTTGAGGCGGGATGAACTGCTCCGGCGTGGTGAAGTCGGCCACTCCCGGGAGACGGTCGTTGATGAGGACACCGGGCTGGAGCCGCCGGATGAGCGCCTCCAGTTCGCTCGATCGCCACTGCTCTGGCGTGCGCTCCCAACCTCCATCGAACCAGAGTGTGTCGACCTGGCCATAGTTCGTCAGCAGTTCGGTCAGTTGCCCCACCAGGAACGCGTGGAAACGCTCCCACTGTTCATCCGCTGGCGGCCGCTGGCGGCCGAAACGGTAAGGGCGGTCGGCGTCCGTGAACGGCGGGTAGTCCTGGTGATGCCAGTCACAGAGGGAGTAGTAGAGGCCCACGCGCAGCCCCGCCTCTCGCATCGCCTCGACGTACTCGCGCACGAGGTCGCGGCCGCAGACGCGCATCGCGCTGTGATCCGAGAGCTTTGTATCGAACATTGCGAAGCCGTCGTGGTGCTTTGCCGTCATGACCGCGTACTGCATGCCCGCGGCCTTCGCGAGGCGCGCCCATTCTCGCGCCACGCCGGGCGCGGGCGCGAACGTGGCGGCGTTTGCGTGGTACTCTTCCGCCGGTATGTCCTGGCAGTACGGCAGGGTGGAGCCGCCGCCGACCAGGGGCCACGACACCTCCCAACCACGCGTCGAGCAGTGGCTCCAGTGGATGAACATGCCGAGGCCAGCGTCGTCGAACCAGGTCATCGGCGCACTCGCGGAGACGCGCTGGTCAGCACGCTGGCTCGATGATCGCGGACATGGACCCCAGGCTGTTCTCCATGAACGGGTCGGCGCCGTAGGCATGGACCTGGGACTGCTTGTTGCTCACTTGCGACTTGCCGGCCGTCATGATGATCGCCTGGCCGTTGGCGTCCACCACGCAGGCGATGGCGAACGACTTCTCCACGCCATAGCCGAAGAGGTCGTTGAGCATGCGGATGACGTAGTTGTACGTGTGGCTCTGATCATCGAGCAGGATGAGGTGATACGGCGGTTCAAGCGCCGCGTCAGTGTCCGTATCCTCAAGGACGCGCGTGCCGGGGTTCGGTGCGGTCGTCATGTGGAGTGCCATTGTACAAGCCCGCGACTCGCAGCGGGACGACTCGCAACGCGATTCGAGGGGATCCGAATAAGCGATCGCCCGTCGGCGTGCGCGACCACATGGGCAGCTGATTTCGTCGAAAGTTTACACAATTGTGATGGAAGTGGGCCCGTTGGCAATGGTAACGTAACGCCCGAGCGGGGCCGGCCGGGATCGACCCGGCCAAGGTGGGAGATTGCCGTGAGTACCGACATTGCCGGGAAAATTGTGAAGGGCCCAAGTGGGCGGCACCTGGGGTGGGCGACCGGAGAATCGGCCACCCGCTTCTGCGTCGATGTCGACGGAGAATCGGTCTGGCTGCCGCGGGACGCAGTCTTTTCAGTTGAGGCCGACGAGGTGACGGTCATCTTCGAGCCGTCAGGGGTTGGCCGGTATGCACTGGAGGGGCGAGGCGGAGGCGAAAGATCGGCGTAGCGTTCGCCGGCCTAGTTCCGGCGAGACGAGAGCGCGTTCGTGAAGGATTTCACATGGATTTCACCCCGCACGGTCTGAGGGATGGCGCGGGCGGAGTATACTGCGCGAAAAGCAGGGACAGGCTGCGATGCGCACGATCTTCCTCGTGACGCGCCACCCGGAGGTGGCGCGCCTCGGCCCGGCACTGGAACGCGCCGGGTTTTCAGCGCCCGCGCTCTCGCCAGAGCGCTTGGCCGAAGACGACGCCCCCGAGGCCGATGCGGTCGTCCTGGACCTGCGCGACATCCCGTCCGCCGCGTTCGAGATCTTGGAGCGGGCTTATGGAGAGCGGGGGACAGTGCTCATCGCACTCGTCTCGGAGGCCCAGATCGAGCGCGTGACAGGAGACCTCGCGGTGGACGACTTCGTCGTCATGCCCACGGAGGCTCCCGAGTTACAGAAGCGAGTCGAGCGCGCGCTCTGGCGGCGGCATGGCATCGACAGCGAAAACTTCGTCCGCTGCGGCGCCCTCACAATCGATCTCGGCAACTATCGCGTGACGGTCGACAACCAGCCGTTGGTGATGACCTTCAAGGAGTATGAACTCCTGCGCTTCCTGACGATGAACGCGGGGCGCGTCTTTACGCGGGAGCAACTGCTGAACCGCGTCTGGGGCTACGATTACTACGGCGGCGCACGCACGGTGGATGTCCATATCCGGCGCATCCGTTCGAAGATCGAGATCCACGGCCACAACTTCATCGAGACAGTGCGCAACGTCGGTTACCGGCTGGTGCCGGAGGCGCGCAAGGAAGAAATCGAAGCGGACTAACAGTCCGGGACTCGGGACAAGTCACAGGTAGTGCGATTGGGATGCAATCAGCGGCGGGTTCCCCGCTATGCGCAGCTCGCCGTGGCTGGCGTTTACATAGACGGAATCAGTTTTAAGAGAATCGGAGACCCCACGTTGGTCGCCTGTCCACGATGCACGGCGAAGTTCGCGCCGACTCACGAGGTCGAGGCGCTTTGGATCGAGAAACACACTGCGCGCGTTCATGAGGTTCACCGGCGTGAGCCTCGTCTTGCCCTGCGCTTGATCACGCCGGCGCGGCGTCAGTCCCTGGTATCGAATCCGAGTTCAGGCGGTTAGTCAGGGCTCCGTCACGCCAGGACTTCTCCGCTATGCGTACAATCCCGGCACCCCTCCGTGGAGCCGCGCCATGACCGCACCGAACACCGCCTCCGTCCGTGACCTCGCCGAGCGTCTATGGAATGGCGATACCTCGTCGGGCGAAGTCCATCCCGTGCACACCACCATCCCCGGTGGCGAGGAGATTGCGGACGGCGTCCTCTACTTTAAGGGTATCGCCAGCGTGAACACGATCGACGCCGGCGACGGGCTGGTGATGCTGGACACAGGGGCGCGCAACGAGACCAGGCGCATCCACGAACTCGTGCGCGGCTGGCGGCCGGACGCGCGCCTCAACGCGGCCGTCTTCTCGCATCACCACGTCGACCACGTCTTCGGCGTCGACGCCTTCGACGTTGAGGCGACGGAGAAGCGTTGGCCGCGACCGCTGGTCTATGCGCACAGCGGTGTGCCTCGTGGCTTCGATCGCTACCTCAAGACACTGGGCTGGAACACGGCGATCAACGTCCGCCAGTTCGCGCTCCCGGGGGCGCGCTTCACATGGCCTGACCGGTACCGTTACCCGGATGTGACCTACGAGAGCCGCATCACATTCCGCGCCGGCGACCTCACGTTCGAACTCCATCATGCGCGTGGCGAGACGGATGACGCGACCTGGACGTGGGTCCCCGAACGGAAGCTGTTGGCTCCCGGAGACCTTTTCATCTGGGCGGCGCCGAACGCGGGCAACCCGCAGAAGGTGCAGCGCTACGCGGGAGAGTGGGCCGTGGCCCTCAGACAGATGGCCGCGCTGGGCGCGGAGACTCTGTTGCCTGGTCATGGCCTGCCAATCTGGGGCGCGGACCGTATTGCGATGGCGCTGTCGGACACGGCGGAGGTACTGGAGTCGCTCGAAGCGCAGGTCGTGGCGCTCATGAACACAGGGACAACGCTCGATCGCATCCTCCAGGAAGTGAAGGCGCCGGCACACCTGCTCGAAAAGCCGTACCTTAAGCCCGTCTACGACGATCCGCAGTTCATCGTGCGAAACATCTGGCGGCTCTACGGCGGCTGGTACGAGGGCGAACCGGATAACCTCCTCCCCGCACCGCGGGCGGAGCAGGCAGGCGAATGGATTGCCCTCTCCGGCGGCCCCGACCGTGTGCTCGAACGCGTAGCGGAGCTGCGCGACGCGGGCAACCTGCGCCTCGCCTGCCACCTGGTCGAGTACTGCGTGATCGCGGAGCCGAGATCACGGCCCGCTCACCAGCTCCGGCAAGAGGTCTATGCCGCCCGCGCGACGCTCGAAACGTCGTCCATGGCGCGCAATATCCTCAACCATGCCGCCCTGGCGAGCGCCGAGAATAAGCGCGACCTCGCGGGCGATTATTGATGACTCGATCGAGGGATCGCGGTGGGCGGAGAAAGCCATCACGTCCAGTCGACACGGAGTCGACGGCTACCGCTGCGGCGGTGGTCCCGCGCTCAAGCGCGGCGGACAAGGACGGCGACGCGCGGGATGGGGGGCAAGAGGAAGGGGCCCAGGTCGACGCGATTAATCGCGTCGAAGCCGCATTCCGTGAGGAGCGCCGCCGTCCGGCCCCAGCCGCGCAGGTCGACGACGGGGCCACAGCCGCCACTCACGAGCCTCGCGTGCAAGCGATTCAAGCGCTCGTTGCGGACGGGCGCGATCTCGAGGATGAGTCCGCGTCCGCCGGGAGCGAGGATGCGCGCGAGCTCACCCGCGAAGCCGTGGGCGACGTCGTCGTCGAGACGGCGAAGGAAATAGAGCGACGTAAACGCGTCCACCGAGGCATCGCGAAGGGGTAGGTGCTCCGCCCAGGCGATGGCATCCACCGGTCCGGGGCCGACAGCGATGTCGATGCAATGGGGCGGCTCGTCCATGCCGGCCCGCCGGGCGAGGAGGTGCGCGAAAGCGGAAGTCCCGCAGCCGATGTCGACGTAGCGCTTGCCGGGGCCGAGTTCCAGCAGGTCAACGATGCGCCCGGCGCGCGGTATCAGTGCTGCCATCCCCGGTTGCGAATCGAGCGCACGCGCGAGCGGCGCCGCGCTACCCTGGAGCCATGCCCGGCGCGCCTGGACGGCGCCCCGACGACGGCGGATCACAGCTCGTACACCAGGCGCACGCGGCGGCCATTCGCCTCGGCGGCGGAGAGAGCGGCCAGCAGGAATCGCGCCTGCTCGCCGATCCCCTCCGCGCCGCCACGCCGCGCCAACGTCCGCGCCGATTCATCGGTCTCCATCGCTTCGGCGACTCCCTGCATCGAGGAATGGAGGGGACCAGGCTGCTGCCAGGCGCGCTCGATCTTCTCGGCGTCCTCGATGTCTTCGACAGTGCGGTCATAGAATGTGGTGAGTGGGCCCATGCGCACACGGTGCTCACCGTGCAGCCGGTCCGCCAGCGCGATGAGCGCGTGCTGCGCGCCGAAGCCCCGCATTGCCGCGAACGACAGGAATGCGACGAGATCGGTCCCGTCGCCGGGGAGCGTTAGGGGCTCCGCGTCACCTTCGATTTCCATCACCAACCGCACGGCCTCCGATTGTCCAAGACGGGGCGCGGTGTGTCGAACGGGCAGTCATGCATCCGGTTGTGGCTTCGCTCCCAGGCGCCAGAGGGCGTCGACGGGCAGCGCCCAGAGCTTCTCCCCGAACTGGAGCGCGTGCTCACCGGTGTAGAGCAAGATACCGCGTACGAAGCGATCACCGGTGTGCTCCGCCAGCCACTTCAACCCCTTGAAATCCCGCGGCGAGATGCTGATGCTCGCCTTGACCTCGATGCCTACCACCTCCCGCCCAGCGCCGCGGTCGAGGACGATGTCGACCTCGCGGCCCTCGTAGGAGCGAGCGAAGGAGAGTGCCGGGCGCGGTGACGACCAGGTGAGCTGCTTCCGAATCTCGGCGACGACAAACGTCTCCAGCAGGAACCCCGCGAGATTCGGGTCCCCGAGGATGCGATCCCGGCTCTGTCCGAGCAGATGAGCCATCAGCCCGGAATCTGTGAGTGGCATCTTCGCGGTCCGAACCACCCGCGTGCTCGCGTTCGCCGACCATGCGGGAAGCGGGGCGACGAGGAAGAGCGCGACGAGAAGATCCACGTAGCGCCGCATGGTCGTGGTGGCCAGACCGAGGCTACGCGAGAAGTCAGTCATGTTGATGAGCGAGCCCGACCGGGCAGCGAGAAGGCCGAGGAGGCCGGGAAACATGCTAATGGCCTCCACGTTGGTGAGGTCGCGGATGTCTCGCTGCAGCAACGTGACGACGTAGGAGTCGAACCACTGGGCGGCGCGCGCGGGCCGCGCTCGCGCAACGACCTCCGGAAACCCGCCCGTGAGCGCACGTTGCAGGACGTCATCGCGGGACGTGGCCGAAGGCAGGAGTGCGAGGTGGTCAGCGGTGAACACTGTGTCGACGAATCCCTCCACGACTCCAGCGATCTCACCCTGTGAAAGCGGCCAGAGGGTATTGATCTCGATTCGCCCCGCGAGTGAATCGGCTACGCGGGGGAGGGTGAGATAGTTCGCGGAGCCAGTGAGCAAGAAGCGACCAGGGCGCTGGTCGCGGTCGACCTCGAGCTTGATCGCCTGGAATAGCTCTGGGACACGCTGGACCTCGTCGATGACCAGGGGGCCCGAGCGCTGCTGGCTGGTAAAGGCGTACGGGTCGGCAGCAGCCTGCGCGAAGATGGCGGGGTCATCGAGGGAGACGTACTCGCCCCCGAACTCGCGACCGAGCGCCTGGGCGAGGGTGGACTTCCCCGACTGGCGCGGGCCATTGAGGAGGACGACGCGAGTATCTCCGAGCGCCTCACCGATCGCCAAAGTGATATTTCGCCGCCACATGAACAAATATTACCCACTGCGTGGTCAAATTTCCACCATTCAGTGGTCAATTTTCGTTCGATAACGTCAACGCTGGATCCCCAGTTCTCTCTCTCCCAGCCGTCATATGGCCGAATTTCGCCCGTTCAGTGGTCGAATTTCGGCCACGAGACGGGTATAATGATACCACTACAGGCGCGCGAGCGTCCGCTTCAACCGCTCCATGGCCTCGATCGTGTTCGCCGCGAGAAAGTGGTCTACGTACGGGAGGGCGGCGGCCATGCCCCGCGCGAGCGGCTCGTAGCCGCCGTGGCCTCGCAGTGGGTTCATCCAGATCACGCGGTAGGCGCGCCGCTTGAGCACCGCCATCTCTCGCGCCAGGCGCTCAGGATCACCGCGCTCCCATCCATCGCTGACGATCAGGACGACCGTCCGAGGCGTGAGGAGCCGCGACCCGAAGCGGACGTTGAACTCGCCGATGCACTGGCCGATCGCCGTTCCTCCGCTCCATGTCTCGACGGTCGCGGAGAGGCCCGCAAGTACGTCGTCGAAGCGTTTCCGCCGCAGCACATGAGAGATATCGTGCAGGCGCGTGCTGAAGGCGAAGGTGCGCACGCCACCGGATTCCACCTGGAGCGCATAGATGAACTGCAGCAAGTGGCGGGAATACACGTCCATCGATCCGCTGACGTCACAGAGCGCCACGATGCGGAGCTTCCGCAGCCGCCGCCGCTGGCGCGCGAGACGCACAACCTCGCCCCCATGACGCCGCGCGCCAATCACGGTTCGGCGGATGTCCACGCGCCCGCCAGAGGACGCGGGCTGAGTGCGACGGCTGCGCACCGTGGCAAGCGCGGGCGCGAGCTGGCGGATGAGTTTGCGCGCTCGCAGCACGTCGGCGGCGTCATAGTCGCGGAAGTCCTTGCGCGTGACGATGTCCGTCTCGCTGGCGGAGCGGTCGCCGCCGGGAAGGCGGGAGGCGCCGTCTCCCGAGATCCCCTCGAGCACGGTCGGAAGCTGGAGGAAGACGACCTCCGGCGGACGTTCCGGGCCTTCCAGCGTGGGCCGGAGGTCGGGGATCGGCTCGGCGCTGTTCGATTCGGCGAGGAGTCCGCCCCAGTAGCGCGAGAAGACCTCGTCGAAGGCCGTGTACTCGTCCACGGAGACGGTCAGGTTGGCCCGCAGCGCCGCCTTGAACGCCTGGGCGTCGGTAACGTCAACGAAACGCAGGCTGCGCGTCGCGTCCAGCGCCCGCCCCGGCGTGACCACCAGTTCGCGTTCACGCAGCAGCCGGCAGAACTCGACGACGCGCGCCGGAAGATCCTCCACCGCGCTCAAACCAACCCGGTCCGCGCCCGTTGCATGCCACCATCTTAGTAGACGGCGTTCACCATGCGCCTGAGGCTCACGCGCGGCGGAGCCGGTACCAGTGCTCGTCAGGCCCCAAGAGGAGGAGCAGAGGCTTCGGAAGGGTGAAGTGGGACGGCTCGACGTGCGTAATCGTCCAGCCGGAGAAGGCGGACTCGACATCGGCGCGGCTTGCACCGCGAATCAGCGGTCTGCGGCGCGGGGGCCAGACGAGCAGGAGCACCGTTGCTTCCGGCGCGGCGACGGCGTTGACCTCCCGGCCCATCGCCTCGCGTTGGACGGGCTTTAGGCCGTGGAAGGTGCCGGTGTCCAGCACCAACCTGTAGTCCGAGCCTACATCCGACGCACTCAGCGCTGTCACGTCGCCGTTCACCAATCGCATCTCGACGCCGGCTGCCGCAACCCGCTCCCGGGCTCGCCCCAGGGCGTTCTCTACATTATCGACGCCCGTCACCTGCCAGCCCCGCTTCGCCAGTTGGATACCCCAGATCCCGCTGCCGGTGCCGATGTCGAGAGCGGTGCCAAAGGGCGGCTCGCGTCCGCTTTCCTCGCGGTCCAGCACCTCGCCGATCTTCGCGACGAATGGGGCATCCTTGGCGGCGTCCTCCCAGGGGTGGAAGCCAATCTTATAGGCGAGCCCGTAGTTCATCCTGACCTCCCTGTTCGCGCCGTCGAGCACCTTCCGAATTGCGAATCGTAATCTAACTCAATCCGAAGACATTCGCCCAGTCTTCGATCGCGGATTCGTGACCGTGCATGAGCTGGATCGAAAGCTGGTCCCACCCTTGCGACTCCAACTCGTCCACGCGGCCGCGCAGTTCCGAAGCGGTTCCGGTGAACGTCGTCCCCCGGATCATGTCGGCGGTCACGAACTCGCGCTCGTCCTCGCGGACGTAGAGGAAGTGGCCCTTGTGCACCGAGAGGTAGCGCGCGTCGGCCGGCTCGTACGAATCGTAGAGCGCGCGATAGCCGGTCGCGCCATCCATCGCGGTAGTGTCCGCGCCGCGATCCATCATCGCGTGCCAACGAGTGGCCGCCAGTGGGCCCGCCTGCGCCATGGCGCGGTCACCGTCGTAGGCCTCGCCCTCTTCGAGCACGCAGCCGACGGCGAAGGCCGACTTGTAGAGAGGCCGGCTGCGCCCCGAGGCCGCCACGGTGTCGTCCATCTGTGCGCCCTGGCCGGCGGAGTCGCGCGCGCCGATAAAGGTGATCCAGCCGTCCGCCTCCTCCGCCGCGTACTGGCGGCTGCGGGGACCGAACGCCGACACATGCAGAGGCACGGGATCCTTGACGTTGATGAGCTCCAGCTCAGGCACGAGGAAACGGATCTTGCGGCGGTTACCCTCCGTTGCCCATTCGATCATCTCGCCACGCAGCAGCGCCTGGACGACACGGCAGTACTCCTTCATGTCGTCGAGTTTCATCGGTGGCAGGCCCATCGTGTTGCGACCCGTGAAACCCGTGCCCACGCCGAAGTCGATGCGGCCCGGCGCAAGGCGATTGAGCGACCCGAAGGCTGCGGCGGTGACCGGTGCGATGCGGTTCGTGGGGATGAGCACGCCCGTGCCGAGCCGGATACGCGAGGTGCGCTCCGCCGCCAGCGCCATCGAGACGAAGACATCCATGTAGAGGAGCTGAGAGTCGTAGAACCAGGTGTGCGTGAAGCCCAGCTCCTCCGCCCGCACGGCCGCCTTCCAAGAATCCGGCCCCGACGCCAACCCGATGCTGAAGTCCATGCTCTTCCCCCTGTGGGACGGATTCTAAGCGCACAGGTTGAGGTTGGTGGTGTTAGTTGGCGGTTGGCCCACTCGCGCTCGTAACAGCGCATCCTCGCTGACGCTCGGGCTCGGACTGCGCTCGGCGGCCTGACGGTGTAATCTCACGCCCCACAACCGCTCAGGAGGCCCCATGCCCGCACCACTCGACGGAATCCGGGTAATCGAAGTCAGCAATTGGCTAGCCGTGCCCGCCGCTACCGCCCTCATGGCAGACCTCGGCGCGGACGTGATCAAGGTGGAGCCGCCCGCGGGCGATGTCTACCGCGGCTTCGTCCTGCGATCGATGGGGTACGACTTCGACTTCGCCACGAACTATGCGTTTCAACTCGACAACCGTGGCAAGCGCTCCATCGTCGCCTCGCTCGACAAGCCCGGCGGGCCTGAACTGGTGAAGCGCCTCGCAGCCACCGCCGATATCTTCGTTACCAACCTCGTGCAGGAGCGGCGCGTGAAGTACGGGCTCACGGAGCCAGAGGTGCGGGCAGTCAACGATAAGCTCGTGTATGTATCCTTCAGCGGCTACGGCACCCGCGGGCCGGACGCCGGACGCTCTGGCTTCGACTTCGCCGCCTTCTGGGCGGCGACGGGCATCATGGGGCTGATCGGCGAGCCGGACGCGCCGCCACCCCTCTGCCGCGGCGGCCAGGGCGACCACACGACCGCGCTCAACATCCTCGCGGCCACCCTCGCGGCACTGCGAATGCGCGATGTTTCTGGGCAGGGGCAGCACGTCGAGACGACGCTCCAGGCGTCCGGCATGTGGACGATCGCCGGGGACTACGCTGCCGCCCTCGTATCCAAACGCGAGGCTCCGCGCATCAGCCGCACGACGCCCGTCAATCCCATCTGGAACTCGTACCGTTGCGCCGACGGCCGCTGGGTGCTGCTCGTAATGCCTGTCGCTTTTCCGGCGTACTGGCCCAGGTTCGCGAAGATGGTCGGCCGCGACGACTGGGTGCGGGACTACCAGGACCTCATGTCCCTGCGGGCCGCCACCGCCGCCCTTACCGCCGACATCGAGACGATCTTTGCGCAATATGAACTGGCGCATTGGGCCGCACGCATGGACGAGGCCGGGCTTATCTGGGCGCCCGTGGCGAAGGTCACGGAAGTGATTGCGAATCCGCAGGTTCGCGAGATGGGCTGGATTGCGGAGGTGGAGCACCCGGAGCACGGTCACTTCGAGACACTCGACACGCCGTTCAAGCTGTACGGCAGCGACACGGGCGTGCGCGGTCCGGCGCCCGAAAACGGGCAGCATACGTTCGAGGTGCTGTCAGAGCTGGGCATTACCGAAGAGGAACTCGCCGACCTTGCAACCAACGGTGTGATCGGCTAGCCGCGACTCGGCGCGGATACCCGCGGGCTGACCTCGCCGCGCGGGTCCATGCTTTGCCGTATACTGCCCCGGCATGACCGTGCGAAAGCATCCGTTGCGCCAGCAGTTCGAAGTCGAGCGCCGAAGGGCGGCCTTCCTGGCCTTCCTCCCGGCGACCGGTGCGGGAATCATCGCGTCCGACACATGGCTGTCGCCATGGATGGGCGTGCCCGGCGGGCTGATGGCGGGCCTTGCGGCCTACGCACTGGTGTGGAGCTACGAATCACACATGTGGCGGCGCAATCATGGGTGACCTCAGCGATCGAGACCGCGGGCTCTTCCGGGACTGGGCGGTGCGGAAGCAATGGGGCTTCGGCGCCAAACCGCCCGAGAACGGTGGCGCGGCGACCGTAGACCCGGCGGAAGCCGAGGCAGGGGAACAGGAAACGGCCCCGGAAGGCACCGCAACGCCGCAGGCAGACGCGGCTCCCCAGGTGGCGGCTCCACTGCCCGCATCCCCGCCGGAACAGCCCGGTGCGCGTACGGGGGCCGCGCCACGAGAGGCGGGATGGGACCCGGAGCCGGTTGCGCGCGCCCAGGCAGCCGCGCCGCAACATGCCGTGGCACCCCAACGCCCACCTTCACCTCCACCCGCCACGGATTCCCGGCGATCACCCGCGCCCACACCGTCGGCTCAACTATCGCACGTCGATGAACGGGGCGAGGCGCGCATGGTGGACGTTTCTGGTAAGTCTGATACCGAGCGCGTGGCCGTGGCCGAAGGCTTCGTGACCATGCAGGGAGCCACGCTCTCACTCATCCTTGGCGGCGCGCTCGCCAAGGGTGACGTGCTCGCCGTCGCGCGCGTGGCCGGGGTGATGGCGGCGAAGCGCACGAGCGACCTCATCCCGATGTGCCATCCCCTCCCCATCACGGGCATCACGATCGACCTCGCGCCAGCCGGAGAGGGGCGCCTGCGCATCCAGGCGACGGTCCGGACGACGGGGAAGACGGGCGTCGAGATGGAAGCGCTGACAGCCGTCAGCGTGACCGCACTCACGATTTACGACATGGCCAAGGCGGTCGATCGTGGGATGCGCATCGAAGGCGTGCGGCTGCTCTCCAAGACTGGCGGAAAGTCCGGCGACTGGCAGACGCGCCCAGCCTGAACGGGCGTTAGCGCGTGATGACAAGGCTGACGTTCGTGCCGCCGACGCCCATGCTCGTGACAAGAGTGCAGTCCAGTCGCTCGTCGCGAGCGGCGCGGACGTAGGCCAGTTCGAGGTCGGCCTCGGGTGTGTCGAAGCCGGCGATGGGGAACACGCGCTGGCGGCGCATCGCTTCGAGGGCCGTCACAAGCGACATCGGCCCACTCGCGGCAAGCGTCTGGCCCAGCGTGCCGGTGACGGTGGCCACGCCCGCATAGTGCGCGTGGCGGCCGAAGGTGCGCCGCAGCCCGTAGCCTTCCGAGAAGTCGACGGTGGGGCGGCCGTCGGCGCAGGAGACGGTGAAATCGACCTGGTTCTGGAGAAAGCCCGCATCGGCGAGAGCGGCCTGCATGGCGCGGCCGGACTCCGCCGGGTCGCTGACAGCGAGCGGCTCGGCGGCCGCGTCGAAGAGTTCGCCGATGCCGGAGATGCGGGCGAGGATGGCCGCCCCGCGTTCGAGCGCTGTCGCCTCGGCCTCGAGCACGACATATGCCGCGCCTTCGCCCGGCACGAGACCGGCGTGGGCGACGTCAAACGGCCGCGCGGCTGCGGAGGCGGCGTGCCCCTGCGACGCGAGATAGTGGAGGATCGGCTCTTGCAGCGCCTGGGCCGCTCCAGCCACCACGACATCCGCCTGGTCTGTCTCGATCAGGCGGGCGGCGGCAGCAACGGCGGCCATGCCGCTCGCCTCGGCGCCTCCCACTTCGAGAACAGGCCCACGCACACCAAGCGTGCGCGCGACAAGGTGACCGTAGGGGACGAACAGCGTGGGCTGCCCGGGCGCGCGGAAGGCGAGCCCATCCGCAACCGCGAACCGCCGCGCGTCGCCCGCACCGGCGCCAAGGCCAGCGGAGGCTACCGCCTGGAGCGCGGCATCGAGCGCGATGAGGCCGCCCTGGTCGAGGAAGTGCGCCAGGTTACGGGGGATATCGGGATGTGGACGGTACGTGTCGGGCAGCATCGCAGCAAAGGACGCGGGCGCGCCGTCCGGTCCCTCATGCGACCGACCGCCCGCGAGACCCTGCTCGAGCGCGTCCCATGCCGCGACCACGCCACTCCCGAAGGTGGAGACGGCGCCGATACCGGTGATGACCGGGGCGCGCGAGGGGGTCTTGGGGGATGTCGTTACTCGAGTTCCTCATCGAGAAATTCGTCGTCATTCTGGCGGCGGCGCCAGAACATCAGCGCTCCGCCGGCGGCAGCCAGCAGTGCGAACAGGCCAAAGACTTTCTTCACCGGAACCTCCTGTGTCCGCGGGCCGGGAACCCGGCTGCCACGCGAGAGGCAGAGTATACGCACGGCCCACGCAAGCGGCGAACATCCGGGGCGTAATCAGCAAGTGTCCCGGCCATGGGGGTCGCGAGTATGGCAGAGTTCATTCGTCGCACCGCCCGCCCACGGTGGGCGCGACTACCCCGAACGTTTGCGTTGGAGGGGGAGAGCGGCGACGCTCGTGGCATGCGCTGGCCGTGGAGCAAGAAGCACGAGCATCGCGAACCGATGCTGGGGCCGGTGGCACTGCTGCCCATTGGGCATGTGCTGAACGATGTCGGAAATCCCCGGCCGCAGGGCTGGGAGACGCTGGAGAGCGACCTCGGCCTGCTCCCCGAACACGAGGGGCGGCTAACGGGGATCGAGGCCTACAGCCACCTGATCGTCGTCTGCTGGATGGACCTCGCGGCGGCCGCGCCGGAAAAGCCCGAGTCACTTGCGCTCGCGAGTGGGAACACCTACGGCATCCTCGCCACCCGGAGCCAGTTGCGTCCCAACCACCTCGGCGTGAGCGTCGTCGCCCTCCTGGGACGGGACGGGACGACACTCCATGTGCGCGGGCTCGATGCGATCGATGGGACGCCGGTACTCGACATCAAGCCGTACCTGCCGGAGTACGACGCGGTCGCGAGCGCAACCATCCCCGGTTGAGTCAGGCGGCCGGGAGCGTCGGCAGCCACTCCGCCGCGCGGGGCGAGCGCAGGCGCCTGTGAGTCTCCGCCGCGGAGCGGACGATGCGGCGTCCGCGCACGGTCATCTCCGACGGGCGCACCTCACGCACCTGGATGCCGGCGAGGGCGAAGCGTGTGAGCACCTGGCTGAGCGGGACGCTGGGCTCCACGTATGCGCCGTCCGCCATGCGCGAGCCGAGCGTGAGCGTGCCCTCGGCCTCGAGGCGGCGGAGGAAGCCCTGGGGGATGAAGTTCGTCTCGAAGACAAATGCGCTGTTGGCGAAGGCGAAGGCGAAGGTGGTGGTGGCGATCATCTGGATGGCTCCCGTGCGGTTGCGCCTCGCGGCGTTCGTGAGAGATATGTCCGCCAGCCGGCGAAAGGTGACGGACCGGTATCAAGGTTCGTTTACCCATTGCTACTCGGGAGCCACTTAGCTGTATAGTTAAAGAACGATGGCATTGGAAATCGGAGCACAGGTTCCGCAAGCGGAGAAGACGCGCGTGCATGTCTCCGAGCTGTTCGAGCTGAACTTCGCCCTCTTTCTCGACAAGTGCGGCGACGACAAGCGGGAGCATCGGCGGCCCGCGTGGATGGCGGCGTTTCTGCGCGACCACCCGGACCTGTATGCGCGCATCGCGGACTTCTGGGACAGCCCGGGCTACCACGCCTGGGACGAAATGCTGCTCGTCGCCTACCACACGGACACGATCCTCGACGAATCGCTCGACCGCTTCTTCGAGCGGCTGCCAGGGGCACTCGCACGGGAGATCCCGGTGCCGGCTCTGCCATCGGAGACGCCCGACGTTCCGGGCATAGTCGCGGAGCGGCTCGAACGGCTGCGCACATCGCCCGAGTTGCGGGAGCGGTATGTGGCCCTGCTCGGCGAGGCGTGGGCCGTAATCGGGCCTCTCTGGAACGAGTCTGGCCGGCCGGCCGCGATTGAGGCGGCCCGCAACTTGCGGCTCCCCGCGCCGACGCTTGACGGCCTGCGGAGAGTGCTCCCGGGCGTGACCATGCTGCGCAGGGAGCAGCACGAGGCGCTCATCCAATCGGCCCTCGAGCGAAACGAAGTGATCATTCTCCCGCTCTGGCTGGCGGGGGATGGGCAGTTCTTGTTCGCGCTACCCGGCCTTCTTTACATCGGCTTCGGGCTCGAATCGGGACGCAAGCTGGAGCTGCGGCGCGAGGAGTCGGAGAAGACCGCCGCGTGTCTGAAGCTGCTCTCCGACCCCACGCGCGTCGCGATTGTGCGGCAGCTCATGCATGATTCGTTCACGATCACGGATCTGGCGAACTACTTCGAGCTTTCGCAGCCGACGGTGAGCGTGCACATGAAGGCGCTGCGCGAGGCGGAGTTGCTGGAGGCGGAAAAGATCGGGAACCAGACGCGTTACCGGGTCGCGGGTGCGCGCGTTTGGCAGTATGTGGCGGACGCGCTGGGGCTGATTGGCGTTGCGCCTGCATCCTGAGGGGCGCGGGCCAGGGTTTGTGTGAACGAGCGCACGTCCTTCGCGAAAACTTCACGAGATATAGTGGTTCGACTATTGACTTAGGTCTGTGACTATGGTACTATATACCTACATCAAGGCAGGCGGAACGGCCCGCCGCGAAGAGGAAGCACAATGACCAACCATCCCGGCGACTCGTATTCGTTCCTCCAGCTCGCGGAACTGCGCGAAGAGCACCTCGAACGCCAGAGCCGACACCGTCAACTCGTGCAGGACGCGCCCTACCGGGCGGGGTTCCGGACCCTGATGGCGCGCGTGCTGCGGATGACCGCCGCCCGCGTGGACCGGTCCTGCGCGACGACGGAAACTCAGCCCGCGCCACGCTATCAGCGCGCGCCCTGACGCGGACCCCACACGGGTTCCCACGCATGAGGCCCGCCAGTGATGGCGGGCCTCATGCGTGATGCGGGTTTACCCGTGAAAGATCGGTGCGCGCCTGGGACGATGGTGGATGGGGCACCGACGCGCTCCCTCACGGTCGCGCTACTGATGGGGAGACGACGTGTGCGGCGCCACCGGACCACGGGCGATCGGCTACCCGCACGGGTGTGGTAGTGGCGGAGAGGGGGAGATTCGAACTCCCGGTACATTGCTGCACACCGCTTTTCGAGAACGGCACCATCAACCACTCGGACACCTCTCCACCGATCATGGTAGACGGTCGCCGGAGGACGGTCGACGGATTGCCACGGTCGCGAGTTGGCAGTTCAGCCGCCGATGCGCTGTTGGCGTTTCGCTTCCTCGCGCTCCTCCGTGGAGCCCTCTTCGAGTTCCGGGCGGGAGGCGCGTTCGAGGCGTTCCTCTTCGGCGGCCGCCTCTCGCTGCTGGCGCCAGTCGTCGAGCGATTCGTCGCGCCACTTCGGCGCCTTCTCGTGCTCGTCCTGGCGGCGCCGACTGCGCATCGCGGCCGCCGCCCCGAGGATACCAAGAAGGGGCAGGCCGACGGCAAAAATTAAGGTGACGGGGTCCATCTACATCGCCGCCTCACGCCGTTCCCGCAGCTTGCGGCGGGCGTAGCTCTGGACATGATCGAGCATGCCCATCATGCCCTGCCCCTTGCCCATCGAGAGGTCCTTACCGTAGAGGTCGAAGATCACCTCCGGCGACACAGCGGCGACGTCTTCCAAAGGTTGTCCGGAGAGGGTCTCGTCCATGATCACCGCCCACGCCTTGGCGGACAGGCCCTGCGGGTTCTCGACGGCGAAGTAGTACTTTTGTGTGCCGTCGGCGTTGTCGTGCGCCCAGACGAACGCTTCCGACTCACAGCGCGCGACGTGGTTCTCGTCCGGGAAGGGCCGCGCCGCGATCTCTTCCGGCACGCCCTTGAAGCGGTCCGCGAACTCGATCAACAGCTCCGCGCGCTCGTTGCGGTCGACGAAGTCGAAGTCGGCCACGACGGCCCGCAGCGGCTGGGGAAGGTCACTCACGTTTCCATGGTAGCGCACCGCACCGAAATAGAGCGGGACGCGTAAGCAACGGCGGCGCGACCGGACCCCGCTGCCGAGCGCCTCAGACCGTGCGACCGCCAGCTAACGCCGGTGGCTCCACAGGCGCGCTTGGGGATGTACGAGACGCCCCGCTCATTAGTGTGAGCGGCTCCATGCGGCTCGCACGGGTCTCGTCGAAGGGTGACGGTTGGCGTTTAGTTAATCCGAGCCTCTCCGCTTGCCGAAATGGTCGGCCAACAGCAGGAGCGTGCCGACGGCGATACACACGACTCCGAATATCCACAGACCGGGATCGCCGCCGCCGAGCAAGGAGGTGACCACGAGCACCGATCCCACCACAACAAGCAGCCAATCGAGCACGCGGCTACTCGCGGGCAGGACTGGGATCAACGATCTCTTGGGCACGCGCCCGTCCTCAGCTCGCTCAATACGGCTCGCCGGCGCC
>JBKKBS010000167.1:0-5281 GCA_046713815.1 Tepidiformaceae bacterium | reverse complement strand
CTTCAGGGGGTCGACCTTGTGGCGACCCGTTCGCCCTGGTCTTCACGGCCGCGGTCGGGGGGGCCTTGTGTGTCGGATTGCGCATCGGCATGCGATTGGAGTCGCGTCGCCGCTACGCGCGTCAGACCGTCAGTCACGGGGAGACGTCCATTGCATTTACCCCAATCAGCGTTCAGGTTCGATCTTCCAGCGGCCTTTCACGGATCCACTGGAGCTCGGTCAAGGCAGTGGAGTTGAGTACGCACGGCTTGCTGCTTGGAGTCGGACTCTCAGGCCTTCTCGTCCCCCGACGAGCGTTCAATAGCGAATCGGAGTTCCAGGATTTCGCGCTTGTAGCGATCAAGCTCCACGACGAGCACCACCAAGCGGCGGCCTAAGCCCACTAATACATATCTGAAGTTCGAATCGCCCGAAGCCCCGGCTCACGTCGGGGCTCGATCCTGGCGCCGATTGTCGCGGCGGCGGGTTACTCGACGGCGATGTCGGCGCCAGCGCCGGTGAGCTTGGCGCGGATCGACTCCGCCTCGTCCTTGGTGATGCCTTCCTTGACTTTCGTGGGGGCGGCCTCGACGAGGTCCTTCGCTTCTTTCAGGCCGAGACCGGAGACGACTTCGCGGACGGCCTTGATGACATTGATCTTGTTCTCGCCGAAGCTCTTGAGGACGACCGTGAACTCGGTCTTCTCCTCCTCGGGCGCAGCCGCTTCGCCACCACCGGCGGCGGGGCCGGCGGCCATCATCGGCGCAGCGGCGGTGATGCCGAATTCGTCTTCGATCGCCTTGTTCAGGTCGCGAAGCTCGAGAATCGTCATCCCCTTGATGATATCGAGTGCGTCTTCAATCTTGGTTGCCATGATTTCTCCAGTGCTGAGTGCTTAGTGCGAAGTGCTTCCGAGCGTTACCCGGAGGACTGAGATTCCATCTGGTTGGCACGCGCTTCGACGAGGCCGGCAAAGTTGCGCATGCTCGCCTGTAGCAGGCCGGCAAAGTTGTAAAGCGGGCTCTGCAGCTTGCTAATGACGTTCAGGAGGAGCTGCTCCTTCGAAGGCATGGTGGCGAGGCTTTCGACTTCGGCCTGCGTCAGGATTTTGCCTTCGAGCCAGCCGCCGTGGATTGTGAGCTGCATGCGCCTGGCGCGCAGGTGTTCGGTCAGCAGCTTCACGGGGGCGATGGGATCGCCGAAGCCGATGGCGAGGGCCGTCGGGCCGCTGAGGAGCTGCGCCATCTCGGGGCGCCCCGCCTGTTCGGCGGCCATTGTGGCGAGGGTATTCTTGACCACTTTCACTTCGACATCGGCCGGGCGAAGGGCACGGCGCAAGTCAGTGATCTGGGCGACAGTGAGGCCACTAAAGTCGGCGCTGATCGCGATCGAGGCCCGCTCCATGCGGTCCTTGATATCGGCCAGCATCTCGACCTTACGTGGGGTCGGCATGGGCGCCTCCAGTCGAGGGAGGAGGGAAGAGGGAGGAGGGAAGAGTCCCATCCTCGCCCACCCGGGGGCGGTGAACCTGCCGGAGAATGAAAATCCCTGCCAGCCGGGGCAGGGACGGAAGCATGCTCGGCGCGGAAAGCGCGGCGGCTCGCGTACTGCCTCGGCAGGCGCCTTTCGGCTTTACCCCCCGCCCGTGTGGGCGGTCGCATGGGACCCGCGGTCTTCGGCTGTTCAGTAGTCGTCCACAACGGTAGCGGGACTTGTGACTTGGGGCAATGCGAGTTTCAACCGTCAAGGTCGCAAAGATTGAGAGAGGAATAACGGGTGAATCCGGCAGTTGCCGGCAAAAGCAAATGGAGCCCGAAGCGTGACCGAGGGAGGTCACCGCTCAGAGGGCGGCGGCGAGCGAGCGGAGGACCGATTCGGCACGCTCGAGGCGGCCGAGGATGCCCCATTGGCCGTGGATATTGAGGGTCATGTTCTCGGCCTGACCCCGCACGCCGGGGAGACGGCCGCGGACGCCCGCCGCCTCGAAGTACTGTTGCAACTCCTCCGCGCCCTCTCCGTAAATCGCCACGAGCACCTCCTGCGTGCGCGCGTCCCACTGGTTGTATTCGAACGGGTTCGGGCCTGTGCCCCGCAACCTCGGGATGCCACTCAGTTGTTCTTCAATGACGGACCGGGCGTGGGTTGGGTCGATGCGGACGGGCATGAGGCGATTGTACCGGGGAGCGGGTGAGAGATGCTAACCGCCAACGCGTGAACTTCGCCGAGATTGAGAGGAGTGCTTCGGCGGGTTCGAAGCCGTGCCTGGCGGATGGACTATGCGCGCAGCGACACGAAACGGGCATGTGTGCTCTCGACGAGGGAATGGAGCGGCTCGAAGAGCGATGTTCCGGCGGCGACGATAGTGTTCACGCCTACCGGCGCGCCCCGGAAGGTGTCGGTGCGGCCGCCAGCTTCGCGGACGATGAGGGCCCCGGCGGCCATGTCCCAGATGTTCAGCCCGAGTTCGTAGTACGCATCGAGGCGCCCACATGCGACCCAACAAAGGTCGAGCGCGGCGCTGCCGCCACGGCGGATGTCCCGCACCTGGGGCACAATCTCGGCGAGTACCTGTCCCTGGAAGGCGCGGCGTTCGCGCGCATAACCGAAGCCTGTCGCCACCAGGGCCGCGGACATGTCGGCCTGCCGGGTGACGCGCAGCGGGCGCCGGTCGAGCGTTGCGCCTGCCCCCGATGCGGCCGCGAACATCTCCCCGCGCAGCGCATCGCAGACGGCCCCGGCCGCCACCTGGCCATCTACCTCGGCAGCGATGGAGACCGAGAACGCGGGGTAGCCATAGATGTAATTCGTCGTGCCATCGAGGGGGTCGAAGATCCAGCGCACGCCCGTGCTGCCGTCGGTACTCGAACCCTCCTCCCCGAGCAGGCCATCGTCCGGCCGCAGTTCGGCCAGCCGTTCAACGATGAGCCGCTCCGACTGGCGATCCACTTCCGTGACCATATCCGTGGCGGTGGACTTCGTGCCGATCGCGATCACATCGTCCATTCGCGAGCGGACGAGGGCGCCTGCCTCGCGGGCGACGCGCTGGGCGATCTCCGACAGCTCCAGTGGCGTGGGCAGCACGCGAGGAGGCTACCACACGGACGCTTTTGGCCGTCCCTTTCGGCTTCCGGGCGCGCCCCCGGTGAGGGTTCGGCCCGTGACCGCCCACCGGGCGCCCCGATGCGAACCACCCCCGATAGCCGGTGGCTGAGGGCCGATAGCGGTAGGATCGTCGCAGGGGGTTCCGCGTGTCAGACACTACGTTCACCATCGTCGGCCTCGTGGCCGTCGTCTTCTTCGTAGCCGCCAACGGCTTCTTCGTGGCCACTGAGTTCGCCTACGTGGCCGCGCGGCGCACGCGCATCGAGCAACTCGCGGACGAGGGTGTGGGGCGCGCACGCCTCCTCCTGAACTCGCTGCGCGATCTCGACAACTACATCGCGGCCACGCAACTCGGGATCACCATGTCCAGCCTTGCGCTGGGCTGGCTGGGGGAGCCAGCCCTCGCGCACCTGATCGAGCCGCCCGTGGAAGCGATAGCGGGCGAGTGGGCGGCCCCGGCAGTCGCCCACGGCGTGGCGGTGGGCCTCGCTTTCACCGTCATCACGGTGCTGCACATCGTCTTCGGCGAGCTCGCGCCGAAGACGGTCGCGCTCCAGGCATCGGAGTCGACGGCGCTGGCGGTGGCCGCGCCCATGGCCGTCTTCAACCGGGTCTTCCGGCCGTTCATCTGGCTCATGAACGCTGCCGGTAGAATGGTCGTCCGTCCCTTCGGCGTCCATCCTGCGTCCGAGCACGACACGAACCTCTCGGCGGAAGAGCTGGAGATCGTGATTGCCGCGAGCGCGCGCGCGGGCTTCCTCTCGACCTCCCAACTGCTGCTCGCGCAGCGGGCACTGGAGTTCAGCGCGATCCAGGCGGACCAGATCATGATCCCGCGGACCGAGGTGATCGCGCTGGAGTCCACGGATTCGCTGGAACACGTCCTCGTGGTTGTGAACGAGCAGGAGCACACGCGCTACCCGGTCTTCGAAGAGGACCTTGACCACATCCTCGGTATCCTCGACGCCAAGGATCTGCTCGAACTCTTGCGCAACGGTCAGTCCGATTGGCTGCGGCTCATTAAGCCGGCTGTGGCAATCCCCGAGTCGGTGAGCGTGGAAACGGCGATCGCCGCCATGCGGGCGAACCAGGTGCAGATCGTCATCCTCGTGGATGAGCACGGCGGGACCGCGGGGATCCTGACAGCCGATGAGGTGCTTTACCGGCTGCTGGGCCGGTGGCTCGGGCCTTCGGGCCGTCCCGGGGGCGAGACCGTACGCAAGCTCCCCACGGGCAACCTCCTGCTCTCGGGCCTTGCCCTGATCGCCGACGTCGAAGACGCGACCGGCGCGGAACTGGCGGAAGAGGATTACGACACCGTCGGGGGCTTCATCATGGCGCGCCTTGGGCGCATACCGCGCGTGGGCGACCGTGTTGACGTGCCGGGCTACCAGTTCCGTGTGATGGCGATGGACGGGCGCCGCGTGGACCGCGTGCTGGTGGTGAAGGGCACGCGGGCAGCGACCGAAGCGCGATAATATGTATGGTATATTATCTCGATGAAGCAATTGAGTGTGTCGTTTGACGATTCTGTGTTTGAGCGGATACGTGTACGGCCTCGATCCCGAGATACCACGGTGTCAGAAGAACTGCGCGAGGCAATCGACCGCTTGTTGGCTGCCGAGACGGAGGAAATTGCTCCCCAACGAAACGACCGTGATGGAAGCGGATGAAGCGCCGGACGAGCATCCTGTTGGATGATGGCCTTTATCGCCGGGTGGTGCGCCGGGCGTCCGAGGAGGGGACAACCGTGACGGAGCAGGTTCGTGTTGCCCTCGAGGAGCACCTGGGCGACTCGGACGAAAGTGATGAAGACTGGTTGGAGGGCCTCATCGGGATCGGCGCCAGCGGCGGCAAGTTCCCGCCCATAGAATCCGGCGAGGCGAAAGACCAGATGGCCAGGGATATGTGGCGGCGCAACATGAACCGGGAGCCTGACTGGTGATCCTGGCCGACACCAGCGCGCTGTTCGCCCTGTTCGACCGCGATGATTATTCCCACGCAGCCGCGGAAGCATGGATCCGCTCGCCCCGGGGGAGGGAACTGGCCATTCCGACCGCCGTGGTGGCCGACTTGGGCTACTTCATGGAAACGCGCCTTGGCCCATCCACCGAGGCAAAGATTCTTCGCCGGCTGGCGAGAGGATCGTGGCGCATCGAGGAGTTCACAACTGCTGATCTCGTCCGTGCCGCGAGCTTGG